>CAYSQV010000007.1:0-17267 GCA_964433295.1 uncultured Nitratifractor sp.
CGCGTGCACCGGAGCGCATCCCGCAAAACGTCTCCCGCAATACGAAATCTGAAGTATCAACCAGTTTGGAGGCTTCGGCAAAAAGTCCCGCCAGAGGCTGTCCGTCACATACCATACACGGCTGAGGATGTTTGATGTGCGTTGCGCCGATCTTGATGATGCCGTCCCTGCTGGATGATACAGAGAGTTTTTTGTGGAGACTTACCGGTTGTTTGACAGAGGTCTGATAGTCTCCCCTGCTTCCCCAAAGCCCTTTTATTCCCATATAGCGTATATCAAGCAAGTCGTTTTGGTATCCTGTGGCAAGCACGAGACTTGTAGCAAGTAGCGGGCAGCGGGCAGCGGGTAGATTGTTTTTGAAGTGAAGTTGCCAAACTGCCTCCCCTGAATCCTGAACCCTGAACGCTAAACGTTCAAAGCCCTCCACCTCCCCCTGGACAAAATCAATCCCCCCTGCCATCGCCCGGCACATCCCCTGTGCATCACAGTCTCCGGCATCGGGGAAGTAGAATCCCCCATGAGGATCGGTCACACCGTGCCGCCGCAGTTGGGAAGAATCCCAGTATTCATATTTTGAAATATTATACTGGGAATAAATACCATATTTTTTGGCATCATCCCCGTCTCTTGGGATCCGAACCAGCCCAGTAGCGGAAAAATGCTCCGGGAAATGCTCCCGGTAAAACCGGTGGGAATATTCAAACGCTTCATTGGTCAACTGCTGGAGCGGACCGCCCTTGCCTATCTTGGGAGCCACAAAGGCCCCCGCCGCTCCGCTGGCGCCGCTGGCCGGGACGCTGCTGCGGTCGATCAGCACCACGTGCAGCCCTTTTTGCCGCAAGTGCCATGCCGCACTCACCCCCGCAATCCCCGCACCGATGACGGCAACGTCGTAAAGGTTAGAGGTATTGCCAGGCATATTTTTCAAGGGCTTCGTCGATGAACGCCTGCCGCGCGGCGTCGGGCTCCCAGACTGCTTCCAAAAGCACGCGGGCTTCGGAGACCGAGAGGGTCCGGTTGATGATGTTGAAAATATGGATGAGGGTGGATCAGCTGGCGATAGGGGGCGTGGATCATTAGACCGAGATCTCCTTGATATCTGCGATCTCTCTAAAGCTTTTGTAGATCGAGGCGATGAGGTTCTGGCGGTTTTTGCGCAGGGCTTCCTCCTCGGCGTTGACCAAGACATCGTCAAAGTAGCAATCCAGCAGCGGCTTGAGCCCAAACAGCGCCTCAAGGCGGCTGCGGTAGTCGGGATAGTCCCGTCCGATCACCTCCATGTAGGCGTCATAGAGGGCTTTTTCGGCATCCGCCTCGAAGAGGGAGGGATCGATCTCAAGCGGACCGTCCAGATCGACATCCCGGGAGATGTTCGCTACCCGCTTGAAGGTCACAAACTGCTCTTTGAACGTGTCGCTGGCGACGATGGCGTTGAGCGCGGCGACCTTTTTGGCGATGGCATTGATGTCGCGCTCGCCGCTGGAGAGGACCGCCGCGATGACGGAGGGGTTGGCCTCGAGCGATTTGTTGATCCGCTCGAGGATAAAGGCTTTGAGCGTGTCGGTATCGAACGCATCGTAGGCGGGTTTGAGCAGCATGATCGTCTCATCGATATCAAAGGGGATATCATTGGCCGTAACGATCCGGACGATCCCGTTGACTGCGCGGCGCAGAGCGAAAGGGTCTTTGGAACCGCTGGGGATCTTGCCCACCGAGAAGAGCCCCAGAAGCGTATCGAGCTTGATGCTCATCGCGACGATCGAGGAGAAGAGGCTACCGGGCAGCTCGCCCCCTTCGCCGGTAGGCAGGTACTGCTCTTTGATGGCGGTATAGACCAGCGGGTCCTCACCCAGTGCCTTGGCGTAGTAGTAGCCCATCAGCCCCTGCAGCTCGGTGAACTCGTAGACCATTTCGCTCATGAGGTCTGCCTTGGCCAGTCCGATGGCCCGCTCGATCAGCTTCTCCAGCTCCTCGGGGCTTTTGCCGGTCTGGGCTTCGAGCTTCTTGAGGTAGCGTGCCAGCAGGCGGCGGGCGATCGCTTTTTCCCGCTCGATCTTGTCCGCCAGGCTCCCCAGTCCGTCGATGAACTGCACCTTCTCCAGCCCGGCAGTGCTCAGGCCGTTCTTGAGGTCATTGTGGTAGAAAAAGAGCGCATCGGCCAGCCGCGGCTTAAGTACCCGCTCGTTCCCGGCGATCACCTGGGTGTAATCCTCCGTGACCGCATTGGAAACCACCACGAATTTGTTGGTCAATTCACCCCCTTCAAAGACCGGGAAGTAGCGCTGATGCTCCTTCATCGAAGTGATGATCACCTCCGGCGGCAGCTCCAAAAAGAGCGGATCAAACGTTCCCAGCAGCGCTTTGGGATTTTCGGTGATGGCCACTACCTCGGCCAACAGAGCCGCATCCCGCTCGATCAAAAAGCCCTCTGCCGATTCGATCGCCTCAAAATCGGCTTCGATCATTCTCCGTCGCTCTTCGGGACGCAGAACCACTGCCCCCGCTGAAAGGATCGCTTCGAATTCGGCGATCGTCGGGACGCAAACCGGATCAAAATCGACCATCCGGTGCACGCAGGTCTGCATGGATGCAGCCACCCCCATCAGCTCCACCGGGACGCTGGTCTCTCCCAGGCGGACCTGGAGCCAGCGGATCGGACGGATGAATTCATCGTTGCGGTCTCCCCAGCGCATCATCTTCCCAAAGCGCATCGACGCGACCCACTCACGGATCATCCCGGCGAGCAGGTCAGCAGTCTGGGCACCTTTTTCCTCTTTTTTGTAGTACAAAACCTCGCGGCCGTTCTTCTCCGCCCGCCCCAGATCCTCAAAAGCGACACCGCATTTTCGGGCAAATCCCTCACCGCTCGGGGTCACCGCCCCATCCCGAATGGCCGCGGCCACAGGAGGCCCCATCAGTTCGATCGTACTCTCTGTCTGCTGCAGCGGCATCGCCTCATGGCGCACGACCAGACGACGCGGGGTGTAGAAGAACGCAAAGTCACTCTCCAGACGCTTTTGGCTGAGGATGCGGCTCCAGGCCTGCTCGATCTCGGTCTCTATCTTCAGCAACGGGAGTGCGGGAAGCTCCTCGACGCCTATTTCGATCAAAAGTGGTTGTGTCATATCGGTATATCCTGCGGATTCATGTTGGTGTGATTTTATCCAAAAGTACGTAAATGGGGGGTTAGTATCCCGCTGTCCATGGATTGCTTTTACCTGTATTGGTATATAATTGACGCGTTGATGTGTTCAACGAGACAAAAAGGAGAATCGGCATGGAAAACAAGCGAAAAAATCATTCCGGAATCGCTTTTTGGGAGTACGAGATCACGCTGGCACGTACCATGCTGGATACCCTCCGAACCACGCTTGAATTCCTCTACTATCTGATGGAGCATCGCAGCAAAGCGCCCTTCTCTATGATCCTCATCACATCAGACCGGGTCGGATCCATGCATGAACTCCAGCGAATGAAACGGGGAACCGATCTGCTGTTTGAATTGGACCGGGAGCACGGCACCTATGTTTTTATCTGCCAGGCGACCGATGAAGAGGGGGGCAGACAGTACGCCGAGATCCTGCTGAGTGCCATTCGTACCCAATGGGGCATTCACGAGAGTTACTGCGTACTCAGCACCGTCGACTCCACCCATTACAGCATCCAGGATGTTATTTTTCGGATGGTAGAGACCTATATCCATGCCCACAAGATCGCCCGAAGCGGCGAGGTGATCCTCTGCCGCCCCGGGGAAGAACGCTCTTTGGATCCCGTCCTGACAACCTAAGCGAGAAGATCCCGAACGCTTTTTCGGGGATCCTTCCCCTCGGCGATCATGGCATGGACCTCCCGCGCGATCGGCAGATAGAGATCGTCCCGTAGGGCAATGTCGTGCAAGGCACGGGTGGTAGGGACCCCTTCGGCCACCTCACCCAGTTCCTCGACGATCGTCTCGACCCGCTTCCCTGCTGCCAGCCCCAGTCCCACACGGTAGTTGCGCGACAGCGTTGAGCTGGCGGTAAGAAACAGATCTCCCGCTCCCCCTAGAGACAAAAAGGTCTCTTCGCGCGCCCCGAACGACACCCCAAACCGAGTCATCTCGACCAGTCCCCGCGCGATGAGGGCCGCTCTGGCGTTGCTGCCCAGCTCCAGCCCGTCACACACACCCCCGGCAATGGCGATGACGTTTTTGTACGCACCGGCCACTTCGGCCCCGACCACATCATCATCGGCGTAGCCTTTGATAAAGTCGGGGAACGCATCGGTGAACGCATCGGCCAGTAACCGGTTCCCGGAGCTGACCACCAGTGCCGTCGGCAGGGAACGCTGCACCTCGGCAGCGAACGACGGTCCGGAGATGAACGCCAGCCGCTCCGGCGCTACAAACGTGCCATAGACTTCGTTCAGGAACGCGCCCGTACTCGTCTCGATCCCTTTGGCCGCAACAAGGAGCTTCTGCCCCCGATCGACAAAATGGGCCTCCATCCACCCCCGCACCGTCTGCGCCGGGATCGCCATCAGCAGATACTCCCGCGCCAGCGCCGTCTCCAGATCGACGAAGTTCTCGATATCCTTCTCATGGCGCGACGTGATCACCACCTCATTGCGCTGCGCAAACGCATGGTAGAGTGCCTGCCCCCACTTGCCGGCTCCGATAATTGCCATATCCATCCCGATTCCTTTTTCCCTTTAGATCGTTTTTTGCTTTATGGTCTCCGCAAAACGGTCCAGATCGTCGTCCTTGCCCATAAAGACCAGCGTGTCGCCGCTGTCGAGCTTGTGATTGAGCCCCTCAGTCACAAAGATCAACTCATTCCCCAGCTCCACATCAATCAGACCGAGAAACAACAAATTAAACCGATCAAAATCGAGTTCATCGGTGTTGCGTCCATGCAGAAAAGACCCCTCCGGGATCAGAAACTCCCGAAAGGAAATATCGCGCTTGTCCCCGAGGATCCCGGAGAGCAGACGGGTTGTGACCGGTTTGTGGAGGAAGTTGTGTATGCGGGTCGCACTGACAAAATAGAGATCGATGACTTTCGAGGCGCCGGCCATCTCCAGCTTTTCGGTCGTGTGAATCGAGTCGGAGATCGCATAGATGACCGCATCGGGCAGCATCTGGCGAAGCGAAAGGGTCAAAAAGACGTTGAGATGTTCATCGTCCATCACGCACACGATGATATCCTCCGGCGCGATCCCGATCGCTTCAAGCTCTTCATCGGAGGTCATGTCCACCAGCTCAACATCCACAAACTCATCGTCAAGGGCCTGCCGGATATTGGCTTCGCTGTCCTCAAAGATCCGCACACCGTATCCACTTTTTCGCAACCCCTCTGCGATGTGGCGTCCGTGCCGTCCATAGCCGAAAAGTGAGACTTTCTGTGTCATGATCCGATCCTGAGGTCTTTTTTGAACTGTTCGATACTCACATGGTACCCGATCACCAGGAGGACATCCCCCTCTTCGATCAGCATCTGACGGGCCGGATTGAACAAAAACCGTTTTTCGCTGGGGCGGTACAGACCCACAAACAGAAGCTTATAGGCCTGGAAATCCACCGCATCAATGCTTTTGCAACAGTAGTGGTCGTGCACATGGACAATCACCTCATCGAGTTTGGCCTTGGAGCGTCCGGTAATAAGCTGGACGATCGCCTCGTGCATGGTCGGCTGTTCGATGGCCATCAGCAGCATCCGAGAGGCGACTGTGTCGGGCATCAGAATATGATCGGCACCGGCCAGACGATATTTGCTGGTCATGTTACTATGGGTCACCCGCGCGATGACCTGGATCGACGGATCGACCGACTTGGCGTTGAGGGTGATGTAGATATTCTCGACATCGTCGTTGAGCAGGGTGATCAGTGTCACCCTGGCATACGCAGTGTTGAAGCGGCTGAGCACTTCGTACCGGCTGGCATCCTCCCGAATGGCCCGATACCCCTCTTTGGCCGCTGCCGCAACGCGGGCGGCGTCTTTGTCGATGATGATGTAGTGGGTGTCATCGTCTTTTTGGCGCAGAAACATCTTGGTCAGCTGCCCGTATCCGCACAGGATCAGAAACGCCTCCTCTTTGTTGAGGTCGTGAATGTAGCGGTTCTCTTTGAGCTCTTCGAGCTTGATCGAAAACGCCGAGACGATCACCGAGGTGACGAACGAGATCATCGCAATCCCGCTGACAATGATCACAATCGAGATGACCCGCCCCTCCGTCGTCACCGGTGAGATGTCACCGTACCCGACCGTGGAGATCGTCACCAGCGCCCAGTAGATCGCATCGAAAAGGGTATCGATGTTGGGATTGACATGGGTCTCAAACACATAGATCGCGATCCCGGCCGTCATCACGACAAACACCAGCAAAAACAAGAGCGTCAAAAGCTCGAAGCGTTTCTCCACCAGGACCTGGACGAATTCGTTGATGCTTTTGGTATAGCGCAAAAGCTTAAACAGACGGAACAGGACAAAAATACGGAGCACCCGCAACGGGCGATACCCCGGCAGGATCGCAAACAGATCGATGATGGCAGTCGGAGTGAGCATATAGTTCAGTTTGGAGAGGAGAAATTTTTTGAGGACCTTGGCGCGGTTGATCGGTTCCCCGAGAATCAACGACTCATCGTATTGGTTCAGCACCATCTCATACAGATCGCTGTGCACCCACATCCGCAACAGATATTCCACAATGAAAATCATGGTCACCGCATACAGATCGTACACATCGACCCAATGCGGCAACGGGTGCTTGACCTCATAGATAAGGATCCAGACAGAGGAGAGGATCAGGCTGATCATAAACAGATCAAAAAACTTCTTGTACGGATAGTCCGGATTGGTCAGTATGTTGCGGAAAAAAAGCTTCACCGCCTGATAACGCGGGCTCCGTTTTTGCCAAAGCGCCAGGGAGACGATCCGGGGGACTGAAGCCTCTTTCATTTTATCCGGCCAACCGTTCTTTGAGCAGTTGGTTGACTTTGCCCGGATTGGCTGAGCCCTTGCTTGCTTTCATCACCTGGCCCACAAAAAAGCCCAACAGCTTCTCTTTGCCGGCTCTGTACTCTTCCACCTTGTCCTCGTTGGCAGCAAGTATCTCATCTATCATGGCCATGATCGCTCCTTCATCACTGACCTGCTTGAGTCCAAGCTCATCTATGATCGCATCCACATCGCTTCTACTGCTATCCATCATCACATCGAGCACCTCTTTGGCCCCTTTGCCGGAGATCGTTCCATCCTCGACCCGTGCGATCAGCCTGCCGAGGGTTTCGGCCGGCACGGGAGAGGCTTCGATGGCAAGGCCCGCCTTGTTCAGTCGGCCCATCAGTTCGGAGGTCAGCCATGTCACCGCCATCTTCGCCGGGGCACCGGCGGCGAGCATCGCTTCGAAATAGACCGCCAACTCCTTGTCGGCGGTAATGACCAGTGCATCGTAACGCTTGATCCCCAGTTCGCCGGTATAGCGTGCCACTTTCTCGTCAGGCAGTTCAGGGATCTTTTTTGCCTCTTCCATCATCGCGTCGGTCACGATCACCGGACGCAGATCGGGATCGGGGAAGTAGCGGTAGTCGGCACTCTCCTCCTTGCCCCGCATCGAACGGGTCTCTCCCCGGTCGGTATCCCACAGACGGGTCTCCTGCCACACCTCCTGAGCATACACTCCGTCTTCGTATGCTTCGATCTGGCGTTGCACCTCGTACTCGATCGCCTGTGAGATAAACCGGAAAGAGTTCATGTTTTTGATCTCGACACGGGTACCAAATTCGGTCTGGCCTTTGGGACGGATCGATACATTCACGTCGCAGCGAAAGGAGCCCTCCTGCATGTTGGCATCGCTAATATCAAGATAGCGGACAATGGCATGAAGCTTTTTGAGGTAGCGGACCGCCTCATCGGCACTGCGGATATCGGGCTCACTGACAATCTCCAGCAGCGGTGTACCGGCCCGGTTGAGATCGACCTTGGAGATCGCCTCTTCGTGCATGTTCTTGCCCGCATCGGCCTCGAGATGGGCACGGGTAATGCCGATCTCCTTGGTCGTATCATCTTCAAGATCGATCATCAGATGGCCCTTGCCGACGATCGGGATATCAAACTGAGAGATCTGGTAGGCCGAAGGGCTGTCGGGGTAGAAATAGCTTTTGCGGTTGAAGATCGATCGCCGGTGGACTTGAGCTCCCACCGCATAACCAAATTTCATTGCTTTGATGACCGCCTCACGGTTGACAACCGGCAACGCACCGGGAAGGGCCAGACAGGTGGGACAGGTGTGGGTGTTTTGATGTGCGGCAAAACTGGTCGGGCAGGAACAAAAAAGCTTGCTGGCAGTGTTCAGCTGGATATGCACCTCCAGCCCGATAATGGTCTCGAACATCGATAACATCCTCATAAAAAATTGGAGATATTATACCGTGTTGCGGGTTTGAACGGGATTACAACCCCGCGTTGACCCTACACACCCAGTGCCCAGTCAAGGAGGATTTTGTAAAACGCTTCAGGATCGATCGGTTCCTGAAGATAGGTGATCACAAAAGCAAACGGGGCTATTTTTTCGAGTTCGTGCTCTTCCAGCTCTTCGGAGACCACACAGACGATCCTTTTGTCACTGCTGAGTGACTGCCCCGCTTTCAAAACCGCTTCCAGGGCCGCCAGGTCGTTGCGCAGCATCTCCGTGTCAACCGACTGCAAGACAAAATCGTATCCCCCTTCCCCAAAAGAGGCCAAAGAGGACTCCTCCACCATCTCCAGCCGAATGTCGGTCTCATCCAGAAAACTTTTGGTGCTGCGCATGGCCATGTCGCTTTTGCCGATGTAAAGCAAGCGGCGGCTTTTGGCCAGGAGCCCCAGATAGCTTTTGAGGGTACTGACATCTTCCATCCGCCCCTCTACGCTCTCATCCGAAAAGACATCAACGATCGCGTTGAAAATACTCTTATGGGTGTAAGGCTCATTGAGATAACTGTCGGCCAGATCCAGCCCCAGGTAGGAGTTCGCTACCCTCTTCCCGGTATTCAGAACGATAAACTTCTCTCGTGAGCGTACTTGTTTGCACCGTTTGGCACACTGCCTGGCCAACCGTTCCGTCACGATCACCGCATCGTAAACATGGTCACGGATGGCGCGCATCGCCTCTTCCAGATTCTGGATTACCGAGGTCTCAAGATGAAAGTACTGCAGCATCCCCTGGAGGATCTCACCGTTTTTGTCCCGATCATCAAGGATCATCACTTTTTTGTTCATGATCTCTTTGGAGGGGAGGTGATAACTGCGTCTGTCTACCAGCTGGACCTTGAAGAGCACCTGGACACTCCTGCCCGGCTGATCGGACCTGGCACCGGGAATTTCCCCTTCGATCTTCTCCAACTGCTGCAGCAGTTTGGGAAATTTACGATGGTGCTCGATGGTGGCCAGATCGATAGGGGCTGTCGGCCCCGAGAGAGGACTCTGTACAAACGCAACCCCCAGCCGGGCCTCGTCGTTGTGCCCCAGCTCCTCCAGTGTTACGTGCATGATCAGTTTGCCTTCCATGCTCGTCTGGACAAGCAGTTCCAGTACCGAGACCAGTACACCGGTCATGCCGATGGAGTAGCCTTTTAGACGGGCAGGGACGTTGTTTTCCACTTCGTAAATCAGCGCATTGCCGTTTGCTTCCAAAAAAGGAAGGCTGGTACTGCTCACCGTATCCAGCACCGTGTTGAGGTCGAAGATCATGTGCTGCTGGTTCTCATGCCAGTTTTGAGTCGAAAATTGCAGCAGCGCGGCAATATCACGATCCAAAACATCCACATACTGCACCAGACGTCCGATGTGCGGACTGTTCACGGAGATGTCGTCCTGGGCAATGTTTTTGACCAGCCGCTTCAGGCGTTCCGCTTCGGCCTGCATGGACTGTGCGTGCCCGGCATAGAAGGCATTGGCCGCATTCAGTTTTTCCAGGTAGGCATTGGGATCTTCTGCCGGTGCCTCCGACCGATGGGATCGGGAGAGATGCTCACGCAAATCGCCCACCACACGCTCGAGTATTCCGTTGCGCCACGGTACCGGAAGGAGGTGCTGGGGGACCACTCCCTCAGAGGCCAGCTGCACGATCTTATCGCTGTGCCCGACTTCGTAGATTCCCAGCACCACGGCACTGCTCCAGAGGTGACGGTGCGCGATCAGGGCGGTGCTCTGCGCTTCAAAAGCGGCATTCTCTCCGCGAAGATCGAGCAGAAGAACCCTCGGGAGCTCTCCCCCCGAAGCACACTGCTCCAGAGCATCCATCTCTCCGACCGGCTCAAAATGTTTGAAAAGTTTTTCAAAGAAATCCCGGAGAGAATCGGGGGCATCTCCTGCGTGCATCAGGGAGAAATAGCAGGCATGTGCTTGGAGAGGTTTGATGGTTTTTTTGGACATGCTGGCAACCTTTCTAAATTCGGTATTCGTCCCGGAAAAATGCAATCAATTCGATCGAGCGCTCATCTGCTCCAACAGGTGTGTCTGACGCTTCATCTCGGCAAGCATCTCACTTTTGAGCAGAAGGTATTCAAGGAAAACCACCAGCAGAAGCCCCGGAAGAGCCCCGAGGATCGCCGCGAGAAATGCGACAAAGATGCTGGCAGGGGCAAAAGAGAAAAACATGCTCAATGCACCGATGACGGCCATACCCCATCCCGTTCCCAGCAAAAAGCTGATGAGCGAAGAGAGTGTGGTTTTCTTGAGGCGCATAAACCTTATACGGCTCCCATCGTGTCGATGACCGGATCGGGTACTTCCTCTGCATGCTCCTCCTCGATCGCCACGGCGCCGGCAAGATAGACATAGGTCAGGATCATAAAGACAAATGTCTGCAGCAGCGCCGAAAATGTCAGCAGCAGATACGCCGGCAGCGGCACCAGCCAGGGAGCCAACATCAGCAACACCCACAGGAAAAGATCATCCCCCTTGATGTTACCAAACAAACGGAAGCTCAGCGAGATGATCCGTGAAATGTGCGAGACGATCTCGATGGGAAACATCAACGGAGCCAGCCATTTGACCGGACCGGCAAAGTGCGCCAGATAGTGGACGATACCGTTTTTGCGGATCCCCTCGTAGTTGTAATAGACAAATACGAGCAGCGCCAGTGTCAATGTCACGCCGATGCTGGAGGTAGGAGATTCAAATCCCGGTATCAGGCCGATGACATTGGAAAAAAAGACAAAAATCCCAATAGTCGCCACCAGCGGAAGGTACTGACGGGCTTTCTCCTCACCGATCACATCCTTGCCCATGGCGATCACACCGCCAAGATAGACCTCCATAACATTCTGGGTGACACCCGGAACGGCACGGAGGTTCTTCGTCGCAGCAAACGAGACCGCCAGACCGAGTGCCATGGCCAACAGCAAATGGGCGATCACTAACCCGGCACCGTGACCGAAGAGCGAACCGAAGTAGGTGAAAATACTGACTTCCATCATGAGAGCAACCTTGTGAAATATTTGAAGGGATTATAGCGCTTTTTTGCTTACAGGCGGTTCATCCTCATGACAAAAAAATGTTGCAGGTGTGGTGTGTTACCAAACCGACCGTTTCCTAAGAGCCGATGCGTTATAATGGCATCCCGCTTTTGTGTCCCCATCGCTTAACCGGATAAAGCAGTCCCCTCCTAAGGGATAGCTCGAGGTTCGAGTCCTCGTGGGGATACCATCCTTACTTTGACGTAACATCTAAAACAAAAAAATGAAGAATTGGGGATTGTAGCATGGGCTGCTGTGCAATGCACTGACCCGATGATTCTGTAGGGGCAGACCTTTGTGTCTGCCCTTTGCGGGATGCGCGTTCCGGGAAACAGAGGGTTACTGCGCGGTACCACAGTGGGGGCAGACTTTGGCGGCGATGGGGATCTCCATGGCACACTGCTCACACACTTTGGTGGTGGGCTCTGCTTCCGGCTCAGGCTCCTCTTTTTTCATATTGTTGTAGGCTTTGATAAACATGAACATCACAAAACCAAGGATCAAAAACGAAATGGTATCGTTGATGAATACACCGTATTTGATCGCCGGAGCGCCGGCCTTGTCCAAGGCAGCCATCGAAGCATACTCTTTGCCGTCAAGGGCATAGAAAAGCTGTGAGAAATCGACATTGCCAAGCAGTTTGCCTACCGGCGGCATGATGATATTCGCAACCAGCGATTTGACCAGGGTTGCAAACGCAGCTCCAAAAATAAAACCGACAGCCATATCAACCATGTTGCCTTTGACAAGGAACTCTTTGAACTCTTTAGCCATACTCATGATCTTCTCCTTTTTGTACGAAAAAATATCCGAATGGACCCCCCGCCCTCCTACATCCATTCAAGATGCGATGGGGGCATTATAGCCAAATTATCGTCTATTTGAGATTATTTCGATACCGGTATGCCCAGGCGATGATCGCCAACAGCACCGCCAGTACCGGCAGCACCCATCCGGGGACGGGCACCGGATCACCTCCGGCATAGGAGTGCAGACCGCTGAGATAATAATTGACGCCGAAATAGGTCATGATAGGGGTGCTGATCGCCAGAACCGAGGCGACATTGAGTGCATAGACGGAGTTGAACCGGGGGATAAAACGCAGATGTACGACGACCGCGTAGGCAAAAATCGTCACCGCCGTCCAGGCCTCTTTGGGATCCCACCCCCAATAGCGCCCCCAGGATTCGTTCGCCCACACACCCCCCAAAAAGTTCCCCACCGTCAGGAGCGCCAACCCGATCAACAGACTCATTTCATTGATGTAGGTGAGCTCCTTGATCGCGCGCGTAATGCCGGGGTTTTTCTCCTGCCCCTGGACGATCATCAACACAAGCACCAGCAGCCCCAGCAGCGCCCCCAGGCCCAAAAAGCCGTATCCGGCCGTGATCACAGCGACATGGATGGTCAGCCAGTAGGATTTGAGGACAGGGATGAGATTGGTAATCTGCGGATCGATATTGCTCAAAGCCGCCGCTCCCATAAAGATACCGGTCAGGATCGAGGTCGCCGCAAACGTCAGCGGCGAACGGGTCACAAAGAAAAATCCGGCAAAGGCGATCGCCCAGGCGATGTAAATCAACGATTCATACGAATCCGACCACGGCGCATGCCCGGCGATGTACCACCGCAATCCCATGCCAACCGTATGGACCAGAAAACCGACGATCAATATCCCCACCAGCACCCGCATGGTCCGGCGCGGCTGAAACGACGGACGTACGATCGAGATAAAGGCCAGAATCAACGTCACCAGCCCCACCAGCATGTAGACTCCGATCAGGCGTTCAAAAATAAAAAGTCTGTTGTACCAGAGCTCCGCACGGATACGGGAGGGGGACGGCATCACATCGGCATCATAAAACCGCTGATATTTGGCGATCATCTCCAATGCCGTATCGGCTTTGTCCCATTGGCCGCTTCGGATCGCTTCACCGATGTTTTGAAAATAGTTGGCCACCAGCAGGCGGACCATTTCGCCGGTTTTTGGATCAAAAGTTTTGACCGCATCGACCGGAGAGACCCATTTGTGACTGCTCTCTTTGGGGCGGGGGAACATCCGCAGCAGGGAGCCCTGGAAGATCATGTACTCGATGTTGAGGCGCTCATCGACTTTGAGAAGTTCCCGATCGTAGGTGCCGCGGTCCTTGTCGGCTTTGCGGGTGGCGGCACGCACATCGGCCGCGAGTTTGTAGTGCCCTTTGGCATCAAACATATCGTTGTAGGCCGCATAGTGCGCCTCGGCGGGGAGGCCGAGTTTTTGATTGATCCCGGGATGGGCGATCTTGATCATCCTGACCTGCTGAAAGGTTGTCGGCTGCGTCAACATTCCCAGCAGCATTTGATTGGCGCTGAGCCCCTCCCAGCTCTGTTTGCGAGTGATCTTGGAGAGGACTTCGCGCGCCAGCGTATCCATCGGTTCCATCCGTCCGCCAAAATCCTGCACCACCAGCTGTCCGAAACGCTCGGCATGGGTCGGATCGATCTTGTGGATCGGAGCCAGTGGGTCATCAGTCGGGGCCGCCTGCATCGGAAGTACGCTGCCCAGGACGACCGCAAGGACCAGCGCCATTCCGGCCGGTGGAGCGCTCTGTTTGAGCTTGGCCAGACGCCTTCGCAGATGCGCAATCCGTCCCTTGGTCGAAAAGATCGACCACAAAAATCCGAGCAGGAGCATCCCGTATCCGATGTAAGTCGGCAGGGTTCCAGGATCGTGATTGACCGAGAGGATCGATCCCTTCTCGTCCATATCGTACGACGACTGGAAAAAGCGGTATCCCCGATAGTTCAACACATGATTCATGTAGATGTGGTACGGGAAAGTGGTGTTGCGTTCTGCATCATCAACCGTCACGAACGACTCATACGATGAGGGCATCATCGAGCCGGGATAGCGATCGAGTACGAAGCGGTCCAGTTTGATCTTGAACGGGAGTCGGATCAGTTTTGCCCCGTAAACCAGCTGCACTTTCAATCCACCCATCTCAAGAGTTTTCGGAGCACCCGGAACGGCTTTGAATCCCGTCAGATCGACCGTCCGGGTCTTGCCGCCGGCGGTGACATCCAGCGTGATGAGCTGAGGATGCTCTCCGCCGGGCTTGAGAGAACCGGTCACATAGTGCTCCCCTTTCTTGCTGGCAGCCGCGAGGTAGCGCTTGAGACGCAGATCGACGGTATCCTCACCGATACGACAGGTCGCATGAAAACGGTTGGATCCCAACGAGGAGAGGTAGAGCGGGTAGGAGCAGTCCCCTCCGGTCTCTCCCCGGATCAGGCGGACATCGAGTACCATGTGATCGCTGACCATCATGCGGCTCTCCTGGCCGTTGCGCAGATGCAAAATCCCCTCATACCCGATGTACCGTGTCACCAGTGCACCAACGGCGATCAACAGAAACGCCGCATGGAGCGTCAGCTGACCCCACTTGGGACGGCGGTACATCTTGTAGCGAAAAATATTGTAGAGCACCGATGCGGTAAACAGCAGCAAAAGCGCCTCAAACCAGCGGGCCTTGTAGACCATCGCCTGGGCACTTTGGGTACCGTAATCGTTTTCGATGAAGGTCGCCACGCCGATGGCAACCCCCAGCAGCAACATGTAAAGGATCGAACTTTTCATCGAGAACAGCAACGCAAACAGCTTTTTTGCCATGATGGCTCCTTGTGTGTGGCGCACGGACGCCCGTGCCGTATTGTAGTCACTCGCCCATTAGTAGGGCGTAAAACGGATTGTTGCGTGACATATTTCAGATTTACTTCAGTTTATCCCAACTCACATCGATGCTCACCGAGCACTCCAGTGCCACCTCAAGCGGGTACACCCCCTCCATGATCGTGCGCAGGGTTTTGGCGACCGAGTCAGCCGCCGATGCGGTCGCCTCGAAGATCAATTCGTCGTGGATCTGCAGGAGCATTCGTGCCGGCAGTCCCTCATGCACGATCCGGCGATCGATCTCCAGCATCGCCAGCTTGATCAGATCCGCTGCGCTGCCCTGAAACACCGTGTTGACCGCTTCACGAAGGATAGCCGCTTTTTGCATGCCGCCGGCGTTTTCGTAGTCAAACACCCGCCGCCGCCCCAGCAAGGTTTCGACAAAGCCGTGGTTTTTGGCATCGTCCTGAATCTGTTCGAGGTAGTGTTTGACGGTTGGGAAGGTGGCAAAATAGGCCTGAATGATCTCTTTGGCTTCGGCAGTAGTGATCCCAAGTTCATCGGCCAGCTTGCGTGATCCCATGCCGTAGAGCAGTCCGAAATTGATCGATTTGGCCACGTTCCGTTTGGCCGCGGCTTCCTCTGCACCAAAGAGTTTGATTGCCGTAGCCATGTGGATATCGTCTCCGTGCGCGAACGCCTCACGCAGGGCCGCGTCTCCGGAGAAATGCGCCAGCAGCCGCAGTTCGATCTGCGAATAGTCGATCGAGATAAGCCGCTGCCCTTCCCCGGCCACAAAAGCCCTCCGGACACTGCGTCCCAGCTCGGAGCGCACCGGGATGTTCTGCAGATTCGGATCGCGGGAGCTCAGCCGCCCGGTGGCCGTCCCGGTCTGCAGAAAACTGGTGTAGATACGGTGTTCCCGATTGGCTTCGGCCAGCTTCATGAGCGGGTCGACATAGGTAGAGAGCATTTTCTGATACTCCCGATACGCCAGGATCAACCCCACGACAGGGTGCTGATCCCGGAGGCCGGCGAGGACCGCTTCGTTGGTGCTGTAGCCGGTTTTGGTTTTTTTGCCCCCCTTGAGCCCGAGCTGCTGGAAAAGTACGACCCCCAACTGCTGGGGGGATCGGATATTAAACTCCGTACCGACCTGAGCGTAGATCGCCTGCGTCAGGCTGTCCAGTTTCTCCCCCATGCTCTGCCTGAGCCAACGGAGATGATCCGTATCGACCCGGATCCCCTCCCGCTCCAGATGGATCAGCACATTCACAAACGGATACTCCACCTTGCGGGCTTCTTCGGTAAGTTTCGGATCGGCCAGCGCACATATCTCCGTCAGCTTGCGATAGAGTTTCAGCGTCATCCAGGCATCTTCCGCCGCATAAAATGTGGCCTCTTCGAGAGGAACATGCGAGAAGTTCTCCCCCTTTTTTACTATCGATTTGAACGGTTTCATCGTGTAGCCGAAAAACTTTTTGGCCAGGGCATCCAGTCCCACCTTGGAGCCCGGATCGAGCAGCCACGCCATGATCATCGTGTCGGCATACGGTATGCCGGTTTCGATCCCCATGCTCTGAAGCAGGCCAAAATCAAATTTGAGGTTTTGGCCCACCACATGCCCCTGCAGCAGCCGTTTCAACGCACGCTCTGCCGCTGCGCGGCTCACCTGGTTCCCCACTCCGAGATAACTGTGGGCGACCGGGACATAATAGGCACGATCTGTGTTGTAGGCAAACGAAAAACCCACCATTGTGTCCGCGCGCGTATCCAGGCCGGTCGTCTCGGTATCGAAGGCCACGATTGTCTCGGAGGTGATCGGTGCCAGAGCCGCTTCCAGCTCCTCTTCGCTGCCGATGAGGATCGCTTCGAAGGTCGCCTCGGGATCGGCCGCGGTCTCGGAATGCGTGTGTGAGGGGTGAGCCGACTGTGCACTCCCCTCCCCGCCGATGAGCTTCAGCGCCCGGCGCATCTCGTAGCGTTCGAACTCACTGCGCAGTGCTGCGAGGTACTCCCGATCCTCCAGCCGGTACTGCATCAGATCGCAGGTGGGGAAGAGATCGTTCCGCAGCCGCACCAGCTCCCGGGAGAGGAACGCCATCTCTTTGGACGCGAGCAGCAGTTTCTGGATCCGGG
>CAYSQV010000008.1:0-4059 GCA_964433295.1 uncultured Nitratifractor sp.
GATCGTCTCCCCGTCATCATCGATTTGTGCGCCGAGTTGCTGGACAATGCGCAAGGTATTCAGGGTATCCTCTCCACGTAAAAAATTGCGGATCCGGGTCGGACGGTCACTCAGCAGGGCAAACATTGCCGCCCGGTGCGAGATCGATTTGTCGGGCGCAATGTCGGTGATCGCAAGATCAACTCCGCTCACAGCGGGCGCGACGGTGACCCGCGTTATCGGAGCCTGGCCTGACATCGGTCCTCCAATACCGCCAAAACATCGGACACACTCTCCTCAATCGCCTCATCCGAAAGGGTGCCGGTATCCGATTGCAATACGAGCCGGATGGTCACACTTTTGGCGTCTCCGAGTGCCGCATCTTCGTAAAGATCGATTGCATAATAGCGTTTGAGCAGTGCCGGCTGAGCCGAAGCGATCGCCGCGGCCAGTTCGCTGTAGGGGATGCGCTTGTCTACCAGCACACTGATGTCTTTGACCACCGCCTGGTAGTTTGAAACCGGGCGGGCCAGTTGGTGGCCGGGCAGGACCGATCCAAGATCCATGCAGGCCAGATAGGTCTCTGGAAGGCCGTAGGCTTTGGCAGCTGCGGGATGGAGTCTGGTCACGATACCGACGGGTTGGCCGTTTCGAAGAATCTGGGCAGCCTGGTAGGGATGCATCAGTCCATTCTCCGGCGTTGCGGCACGCAGTTCCACGTCTCCGATTACCCGGGAGATGCTCTCAACAAAAGCGGCGAAATCGATAGCGGGCGGCTTGCCGTGGTTGACAATGCTCTCGCGCTCCTTGTGCCCACTCCAGACAAATGCGATCCGTTCCGATTCGTTGCGATCCGCATCAAAAACCGTCCCGATCTCAAAAAGGGCGATCCGCTTGATGCCATAACTGACATTGCGCTTCAGTGCATCAAGGAGATTGGTCAACAGCGTCGTACGGAGCGTATTGAGCTCCTCGACAATGGGGTTGGCAACCTCCAGCGACTCTTTGACGAGGGGAAATCCGTATTTTTCAAGTGTGGACCGATCGGTAAACGCGTAGGTGATCGTCTCATAAAACCCTGCGGCGACCGCTTTTTGGCGGAGGTCACGTTTGGCGCGATGCAGGCGGGTCGTTCCGGTCAGACGATTGGCTTCGATGATTGTCAGGCGTCGGGCCCGGATGTTGTCGATTCCGACCATACGCAGGACCTCTTCAGTAAGATCATGCAGATTGACAATGTCGTGACGATGCGGCGGTACCCGTACCCCAAAGGCCTCTTCCCCGGCTCCGTATATCTCAAAGCCCAGGCGCTTGAGGATTGTGTAGACAACGCTTTTGCTCACCGTGTCTCCAATGATCGCGCTGATGCTCTCGGTGTTGGCACTGATGGTTCGCTTCTGACGGGTCGCCTTGACGACTTCGTTCCCCTCATAAAAAACACAGTCCCCGACACAATCACAGAGATACTCCAGCTGTATGATGCCCAGGTCAAGCCTGGGCTCGCTCCCCCGGGAGGTATGGTAGTAAAACGGATCGCTTTTGAGTTGCCGGGTCGCAACAGCTTCGACCACCATCGTCGGATCGATGTAGCTGGCTTCAAACAGGATCTCTTCGCTTGCGTCATCGGCGATAAAGTTCGGATCGACGGCCACCCCGACAGTCGAAAGGGTTTGCTCCCCCTGCACGATCGCCACTTCTCCCGGTGCGACCTGGCGGATATCAAGCCGGATCTTGCCTTCTGCATTGTACAGTTTGCGGGCATCGTATGCCTGCAAAATGACGCCGGTCGTATGGGTGGTGTACTGCAACAAACCTTCCAGGGTATTTTTGGGTTCGATCCCTGCAAAAGCAAGCCGCAGACGAATGATCAACCGTTCGGTGATTTCTTGGGCGCTGGAGAGGAAATAAACCAGATCCGCCGGGACATCGTTGTGCACCTGGATCTTCAGTTTGCGTGCGATCCCGACACCATTGGATTTTGGACCGTCAAACATCCGCTCTTTGATCGGACGATCCAGCGCTGCACTCAGGTCGCGCGCTACGCCATGAATACTCAGGCAGTCCCCCCGATTGGCGGTCAGCTCAAGCTCGATTACGGTATCGGCAATCCGGGGGTAGGTGTTTAATTCGCGCCCAACTTCCAACTCACCGATGCTCTCATCAAGGATCATTATTCCGTCATGGATCCTGGGCAGTCCAAGCTCTTCGGCCGAACACACCATCCCGAAACTTTCCACTCCTCTGAGTCGAGCAGGCTTGATCTCCATTCCGTCCGGCAATACCGCCCCCACAGTGGCCACTGCGACATATTCGGCATCCGACACATTGGCTGCACCGCAGACGATCTGCCGTGGCTCACCGTCTCCGATATCGATCCGGCACAGGCTCAGTTTGTCTGCGTCCGGATGCCTGTCACAGGCGACGATACGCCCCACCACGATCTTGGAAGGTATGCTGTACTCTTTGAGGCTGTCCACCTCCAAACCGATACGGTTGAACGTCTCATAAAGCTCCTGATTGCTTACACCTTCGAGATCAATGTATTTCTCAAGCCACGATCGTGTTACTATCATTTGAACTGCTCCAACAGACGTATATCCCCTTCGAACATGCTGCGCAGATCGGGGATTTTGTGCAGCAGCATAGCCAGACGCTCGACCCCCAGGCCAAAGGCATACCCGCTTACATTCTCGTAGCCGACCGCCTTGAAGACATTGGGATCCACCACGCCGCTGCCCAGCACTTCGAGCCAGCCGGTATGCGAACAGACTCGGCACCCTTTGCCCTCACAGAAAATGCAACTGATATCCACTTCGGCTGATGGCTCGGTGAATGGGAAAAAACTGGGACGGAACCGCACATCCACCTCTCCAAACATGTCGTGGAGGAAGTCGGTCAGGATCGACTTGAGATGTGCGAAGCCCACCTGATCCCCCTCTTCGACGACCAGCCCCTCGATCTGATGAAACATGGGCGTGTGGGTCAGGTCATAATCCCGCCGAAACACCGCCCCCGGAGCGATGATCCGGATAGGGGGCTTCTGGGTCAGCATGGTACGGATCTGCATGGGAGACGTCTGGGTGCGCAGCAGATGGCCGTCCCGGAAGAAAAAAGTATCCTGCATATCACGGGCAGGATGGTGCTTGGGGAGGTTGAGGGCTTCAAAGTTGTGAAACTCATCCTCCACCATCGGGCCGTCAACCACTTCGAAACTCATCGCCACAAAATAGTCGATGATCTTCTCCATCGTATCCATCAGCGGATGGGTCGCCCCCTTGAGACTCTCACCTCCGTAGAGGGAGACATCGAGCGCTTCGGTGCGCAGCTGGGCCTCAAGTGCTTCGGCTGAGAGGGCGGCATGGCGGGCATCAAACAGAGCCTGCAGCTCGGTCTTTTGGCGATTGAGCCCCTCGGCAAACGCTTTTTTCTCCGGCCCGGGGACATCCTTGAGTTTGGCAAATTCCCCTGCCAGCAGCCCTTTCTTGCCGAAAAGCTCTATCCGTACCTGCTCCAACGCTTCGAGGGTATCGGCCTCGGCGATCTTTGCGTCTAATTTCTCCATGGTGCCTCTGTTGTGTCAAATAGTTGGGTGTGATTTTATCCAAAAGATACTAAAACCCCCCTCGATGGCTCGAAATCATGCTATAATTTCGCCAAAAAGGAGCCTCCATGTGCATCTTCTGTCAGATCGTCTCCGGCGACATCCCCAACAACACCGTGCTTGAAAACAACGATTTTCTCGCCTTTCACGACCTCTACCCCAAGGCCCCGATCCATGTCCTCATCATCCCCAAAAAACACGTCGACTGTTTTCAGGATGTGGATCCCCAGACAATGGCCGGCTTGACATCGTTCGCGCAGGAGGTGGCCCGCACCCTCGGCCTGGATAAGACCGGCTACCGACTGATCACCAACAACGGCAGCGACGGCGGACAGGAGATCCCCCACCTCCACTTCCACATGCTCGGCGGCGGCAAACTCACCTGGGACCACCTCCACGAGGATACCCATAAGAGCATCTAAATCTCGAACTGCTTTTGAGTCAGGACAATGAATTCCGTCGCTTCTGGCTCAGTGATT
>CAYSQV010000008.1:4069-16352 GCA_964433295.1 uncultured Nitratifractor sp.
CCCAATTTTTGAGCCATATCGGGGTTGACCATGTGATACCCAAACTGCACCGTCACTCTGTCCCCTTTTTTCAAAACTGCATCAAAAAGCACCTCCCGTGTCTCGAGTGCTTTGATCGTTGTGTCCTTGATGACAGCATCCGCCAACCAGGGCATGGTTGCCTGGCCTTTGGCGCCGATCACCCGGACAAACGATTGCGGCGGAAGTGTCAGGGTCTGATCACCACGTCGGATCGTCACCTTTAGCTGATTGAGACGCAGCGGCTGAGGGAAGAGCGTGTGCGTCGCTTCGTTTCGGATGATGACGGTGAATCCTTGCGCGGTAGGCTTGAGCGAGAGCTTGACATACTGCGACAAGTGCTTCGGGGTGCTCCCATGGATCGATGCCCCGTGAAAGGCATGTGTTTTTGTAGGCTTCTGATTGGCAAGTGCACCGATCTTTTGGGGCATATGGCAACTCACGCAGGTAGCATTGCTCTCCCCCTGTTTGACTTCCAGATCACAGATAGCAAACGCATGGCTGTTTTGCTTGTGGGAGTGGCACCCCATGCACATCTGCCCGTTGTAATAGGCTTCGTTGCTGTAATCGATGTCGTGGTACGGGGAGCCGGTGGTGCTCTTGACCAGACCGAAAAAACGTGATCGCTCCTCGAAGATCACCTTCGTCCCTTTTTTCTCTTTGTCCATCGAATAAAAGTACTTCTTTTTGTCCGTCATCACGTTCGTGTTGGCTTGGGCATGTTTTTCAATGCTTTTGATCCGGTGGCATCCCTGACAGGAGATCGGCTCGGTCTTCTGAGCAGCGTTCTTGCCGGGAAGCCCTTTGCCGTCTGCCAGCGAGTGATCCGAAGGGGAATGGCATTTCGCACAGGTGTAGTTGCCCTGTTTTTTGGCCGGATGTCTCTCCCAGATCGCTTTGTGGATCACATCCCGGACTGTCGAGGCGTTGGCATGCATGGAGTGCTGGTACTCAGCGTAGATGGCCGGATGGCAGGTTTTGCAAGTGGTGTTCTCCAGAGGCTGTGCCGCCTGAAGCCAGGCAGCACAGGAGAGCAAAAAGGTCAACAGGTATTTCATCGAACGGATCCTTGGAAGAAAAATGAAAAACAGATTGTAGTCAAACCCTAGAAGAAAAATTTTGACTCCGGTCAAGGCAGTCCCTCGACAGGCTCAGGGATCGGAGAGAGTATTGGGCACTTCTAAAAATACGTTTCACTCGATGCAACAAGTGAGCACTCAACCTATGAAATGGGCGCTTGCGTTTGCGAACGCCAGAGTATCGAGTGAAAAAGTGCGATTTTTAGAGGTGCCCTATTTTATGCCTGGCTGCTCAGGTGCAACCCAACAACGCCGACGATGATCAAGGCGATACTGGCGATTTTGAGCAGGGAGATGGGTTCTTTGAACATCCAGATACCCACCACAGTGATCAACGCCGTTCCCACCCCCGACCAGATCGCATACGCCATGCTCATATCAAACCGCTTGAGTGCCAGCGTCAAAGCTCCCAATGAGAGAAGATAAAAAACCATCATCACCACCGAAGGCCATACACGGGTGAACCCGTCAGAGAGTTTCATCGCCGTCGTGCCAGCGACCTCCAGCAAGATCGCGCCGATCAGATATATCCAGTATTGCATGGGTTTCTCCTTAATGATTTGTATATTCCACGTTCCCCGTGCAGGGTATGCAACCAACCATCAGTCTATTGTCTTCTCGTACCACGAACGCAGCCAGCGGTCAACCGGGTAGATCATCCGATAGATCACCGGCACCACCAACAGGGTCAAGAACATCGAGCTGAGCAGTCCTCCGATCACCGCCACCGACATCGGCGCTTTGGTCTCGGAGCCAAAGCCGTGGCTGATCGCCAGCGGCAGCATCGCAAAGACCATGGCGATCGTCGTCATGAGAATGGGGCGCAGACGTTTCTCTCCCGCTTCGATGAGGGCTTCGTTGACCCCGGCACCCCGTTCGATCGCTTCGTTGGCGAAGTCCACGAGCAATACGGCGTTTTTGCCCACCATCCCCATCAGGAGGATAAACCCGATCATCACGTACAGGCTGAAGTGGTACCCGGTCAGGTAGAGTGCCACCATCACCCCCATGATGCTCATCGGCAATGCCATCATGATGATCACCGGCTGGATAAGTGACTCATAGAGAATCGCCAAGATGATAAACATCAGTATCACCGAGAGCTTGACCGCCATCCCAAACGCCGCGGCGGTCTTGACCATCTCGTCGGCAAAACCGGTGAAGCGGTACTCCACACCCGGCGGCAGCAGTTTGGCGATCCCCTCCTCGGTGTAGCTGACCGCACCGCCAAGATCCAGACCGTACAGATCCGAAAAGACCGTCACCTGACGCTGGCGGTTGTAGTGGTTGATCGAGGCAACCGAGGATGAGGGGACGAAATCGACCAGACCATCCAGATAGACCAGCGATCCGTTGCGGGCACGCAGCTGGATCCGTTTGATGTCTTCGATCCGGCTGCGATGGGCGTCATCAAGCCGCAGGGTGATGTTGTACTGTTTGCCTTTTTCCTCAAAGTACGAGATCTCGATCTCACTGGCAAACGCGATGGAGATCGCCTGCGCGATCTGGGATGCGCTGATCCCCAGACGCTGGGCACTGGCACGGTCGATGACGATATCGATCTGCGGCTGGCCGGCATCGAGGTTGCTGTCGATGTCCTTGAACCCTTTTTTCTTCGCCAGATACGCCATGAGTTTGTCCCGGGCCGTGCGCAGATCCTCAAACGAGTCGGAGGTCAGGACGATCTGATACGGCACCGAGACCCCGGCCCCCTTGATGCTGGGGATTGCCGCTGCGGTGATGAACATCGCCTCATTTTGAAACGGCGTGAGCTTGTCACGGAACTGCTGGATGATCTCCTCCTGGTTGAGGCTCCGCTGGTCTTTCGGCTTCAGGTGGACGTAGATCTTGGCTTTGTTTTTCTGGCGGGTGCTGTTGTAGGCCACGCTCAAGGTCGTCGCTTCGACGTTTTTGTCCTGCGTGACCATCTTTTCGATCGCTTTGGCCTGGCGTACCATCTCCGTCAGGGCAATGCCCGGCTGTGCCCGCATCATGATCTCAAACTCCGATTTGTCCTCTTTGGGGATGAAATCCATGCCGATCTTCGGGAACAGCATGACACTCCCGATCATCAGGCCAAACGCGACGATGAGCGTCAACCATTTGAAGCGCAGCACCAGCCTGAGTGTCCCTTCGTACATCCACTCGATCCCACGGAAGATCGCTTCGGTCTTGTCATAGAACCAACTCTGGTCTTTGCGCAGCACCCGGGCACTGAGACTGGGGATCAGGGTCATCACGACGGTGTAGGAGATCACGACAGCAAAGGCGATGGTCATCCCGAATGCCTTGAAGAACTGTCCGACGATCCCACTCATGTTGGAGACCGGCAGGAAAACCGCCAGCAGCATCGCCGAGATCGCGATCACGGGAAACGCCATCTCCCGCGCCCCCTCGACCGCTGCATCGAATGCCCCCAGCCCCGCTTCCATCTTCTTGTAGATGTTTTCGATCACGACGATCGCGTCGTCGATGATGATCCCGATCGCCAGTGTCAATGCGATGAGGGTCGATTTGTTCAGGTCATACCCCATCCAGTCCATGAGGGCGATGGTGCCCAGTACCGACGTGGGGAGACTCAATGCCGAGACCAGTGTGATGGTACCGTTGCGCAGGAAGCCAAAGACGATCAGCACCGCCAGCAATGCCCCATAGACCAGGTCAAACTCCACCGCTTCAAGGGATTTGAGGATAAAAGGCGACGTATCCTGCAACAGCGCCACCCCAAAACGCTCTCCGGCTATTTTCTGAAGTCCGGGCAGTGCTGCTTTGACCCGCTGGATCACCTCGACGGTGTTGGCATCCGAAATTTTCTTGATCTCGAGCATCACCCCTTCGACACCGTTGTACGACGCGTAACTGATCGGATCGCTCAGCCCATCTTCTACGCGCGCCACATCCCGTAAACGCACGCCGTCGCGTACGATGATGCCACGCAGTTCTTCGACGGTAATGGCATCCGCACGGGTTTTGAGCGCAAACTCTTTTTGGCTTGCGATCAGTTTGCCGCCACCGATCTTGACATTTTCGCGGGCGATGATGCCATTGAGCTCACGTACTGTCATCCCGATCTTGCTCAAACGTGCCAGATCCGGATAGATACGGATCTCTCGGTCACGGTACCCGATGATCCCGACCGAGCCTACCCCGCTGAGTTTCTGGAGAGAGGGCTTGGCCTTCTGATCGACGAAGAGCATCAGGTTTTTGAGGGTATCCTTTTTGGCCGTCAGGAAGACATTGACCACCGAGCCGCCCCCGACATCGAGTTTGCTCACCAGCGGTTTGCGGGCATCGCGCGGCAGACGGACGGCAGAGACCTTGTCCCGCACGTCGTTGGCCGCCTCGTCGATGCTGCGCTCCATCGAAAACTTCACGAGGATCACGCTCATGTTCTCGCTGCTGGTGGAACTGACCATCTCCACCCCGCCGATCTGTGAGATCGCCTCTTCGACCTTGTCGGTCACCTGCGACTCAATGGTAGAAGGCTCGGCTCCGGGATATGCGGTAACGATGGTAACCATCGGGAAGTCGACCTTCGGGAACAATGCCGAGGGCATTGAGTTGAAACTCATCCAGCCGAAGAACACCAGCGTCACCGCATACATCAATGTGGCAATGGGTCGATTGATCGCTAATTTATACATCGGGGGGTGCCTTTACTTCTCTGACGCATGTTTCACGAGGATCTTCCCCTCGCCAAACAATCCCACCGGGATATCATCCGCCAAGACTTCGGCCTGCATTTTTCTACTGCGGGCATCGGCGACAGGATAGATCTTGGTGATGGTGCCTTGGTGCGTTTGCTTGTCGCCATCGACGGTGTATTCAAACACATCTCCTTTTTTGACACGGCGCCAGTATTTTTGATCAAACGAGAGGATCAGTTTGCGTGCATGGAGACTCTGAAGGCGGTAAACCGGTACCGGACGCATGGCGGTAAACGTATCCCCAACTTCAAGCTGACGGGCAACGATCACACCATCAAAAGGGGCTTTGAGGATCGTTTTGGCCAGGAGTGCCTGCTTGTACGCCAGCTGGGCTTTGGCATTTTCGTATTTGAACGCAATCCCGTCGAGCCGGGCCTGATCGGTCACCTCTTTGACGCTCTGGAGCCGTTCATAATCGCGTCTGGCATACTCTCGGGCTACCTCGACGATGTGCACCGCCGCGCGGATGTCCTCACTCTGGAGGGTGGCCAGTACTTTGCCTTTGTGCACCGTATCGCCCACATCGACATACATCCGATCGACGATTCCGTTGGCACTGAAGGAGAGATCCGCACTTTGTACCGCCTGAACGTTAAAGGTCGCATAGACCTCGGATGCCGACATCGCAGCGACCAGGGCTGCCAGTATGATTGCAATTTTTTTCATCGAATGTACCTTTTGGGATCAACGCCCGCATAAAAATAATAGATGGCTTTGGCGATCTCGTAGTCGTATCGCGTCGCCTGATAGCGTGCCTGAGCCTCGGTGCGTCCCGTGAGCGCATCGAGATAGGTGACGTTGTCTACCAGACCCGCTTCGTACTTTTTTTTCACCGCTGCATAGGTGCTTTTGGCTGAGGTGACGGCACTGCGTCCGCTGCGCATCTGTGCGCGAACCGCCCGCAGCCGTTTGCCCGCAAGGCGGAAATTCATCTTCTGTTTTCGCAGTTCATGTTTGGCTTGAGAAAGGAGCGACAGTTTGCGCAGGCGTACCGATTCGCTCTGACTCCCCATCTTGCCACCGTCATACAGTCGCATCCCCGCACTCAGCTGAAACGCATGGCGATGATCGGGCATCGATCCGGGCGGCACTCCCGGTGCCAGATCACCAAATGCCGAACGGCTGTAGGTGTAGGAGAGATTGACCTGCGGGCTGTAAGCACTCAGGATCGCTTCGGCATTTTTCCCGATGGCGTTGGCTTTGGCGCGCATCGCGCGGATCGCTTCAAATGGACGAAAACGGACTCCGTGCGGCTCGACAAGATAATTGCGTCGAAACCCCTTCGGTTTTGCGCCGCTGAGGAGCCAAAGGTTCTCCAGGCTGCTTTCCATCGCCAGACGGGTGTTTTCGATCGCATAGCGGTTCCCCTCACCGGCCGCGCGTAGCTTGTCGATGACCGCACGGGTGGTCATCCCGGCCGCTTCGAGGCGACGCACACGATCGAGCTGCGCAGAGAGCTCATGGGATCGCTGCTGGAGTGATTGAAGTGTGGCGCGGAATTTTTTGTAGGTAAAATAGTGACGGATCACTTCCAGAGCGGTGCTTTTGGCGAACGCCTGCCGCTCATAGGCTGCCGCCTGCCGCTCGTAGCATTTGGCCGCAATGGTGGCACTCTTGCGCCCGCCATCAAACAGATTCATCTGCGCCTTTACAAACGCCGTGCCAACCTCTCCCGGAGTTTGCATCGTCTTGGGTGACGTGCGCGACAGGCTCAACCCAATGTCAATCGTCGGAGCATACGCTTGCTCAGCCGAGACCGCTTCCATCCCGGCAGCCTGCACGTTGAGCGATTTGGCCTGCCCAAGTACATTGTGCTCCGCCCGGGAGATCAGGGTACGCAGATCGGTCGGTTTCGCCAGCAGGGCGATCGGGATTAGGACAGCAAACAAGATCTTTTTCATGCGGTACCTCCCTGGTCAAACAGACCGTCCAGAAATGTCTCCAGCGTCTGGCGTACATCAAACCGACTCAAACGCGAATCGATCATCAACCCCGTACTGAACACGATCAGCGTTTCCGCCAGATCGCGATGACGCTCTCTCAGCTCTCCCCGTTCGATCCCCTCGGTCAGGATCCGCTCAAGGATCGTTCGGAATTCCCCCCGGGTCTGCTCACTGAATGCCAGCATCGCCTCGACTTTATGTGTGAGCGAGATCGCCAGAAACTCCTTGTATATTTCCAGATGCTTCTGCCCCTCTTCGTTCTCAAAGAGCGTATAGCAAAACTCAAAAAGCTTCTGGCGGGTACGCAGGGGAGACACGGCCAGCTCTTCAAGCCGCTTTTGGTATTCGGTCAGAAACGTGGCGATGATCTCGAAGACAATGTCCTCTTTGTTCTCGAAGTATTCATAGATCGTCCCTTTGCCCACTCCGGCACTCTGTGCGATCTGCGCGATGGTCAGGTTGTCGATCCCGTTCTCAAGCAGCAGATCTCGACACGCAAGGGCGATGTCACGTCTTTTTTGTACTTTATCCACTATGATCGGCATGGTGCTCCTTTGTACAGTCTTTCATATATTTAAACATGACTGACTGTCGGTCAATGAAATTTTAGTCTTTTTTTGCTAAAGTTCTTCTGAGGAAAAAAACAAGCGGAGATCCATTAAGATGTCGTTATACAAAACATACCGAAAACGTATCCTGATCGTATCACTGCTGACCACTATGCTTGTATATCCCAACTATTTTTTTGGTGCGATCGGTGTTTTGATCGCGGTATTGGTACTGGGGTTATTCGTCCTGGATATTGTACTGGATGTGTACATCATCGGAGCATACTTCGTCGAATGGTACCGGGAGAGATTCCGACGGGATCCTTGAACCTGCTCACCGTCAAAACCGATACTTCGCCCCCACTCTTACCTGCACTTTGTTTTGAATATCGGGATTGTAGAGCACTTCCAGTTTCACCGGAACGGTGTAGCGGTGCAGTGCCAGCAGATCCGCTTCGATCCCGGCAAGGGTTTCATGCAACATCCGGATGCTCCTGCCGGTATCGAGCCGATAAATGCGCTGCTTGAGATAGACACTCTCCCGCTGAAGCGAGAGAGGGAGATGGTAGCTGTAGGCTGAGAAATTCCAGACTTTGTAGATCCCCGCCTCGGCCATCGCAGCCCGTTTCAGACAGGACGTCCCGCTCATCGTCGGGATGTTCAGCACAGCCGGATCGGAGGCGGAGGTGCCGGCGGCGCCGGCTTTGATCCCATGTTTCTCCCCGGTATCCGTCAGCGAACTCTGCAGATAGGCTCCACGCACCCCCACATAGAGCTCTCCGGGAAGATCCTGCATCCACGCACCCCGCACCCCGCTATACACCGCCCCGCGATCATACGAAGCAAAGGCCGAGAGGTTCAGGTACGTGTTGGGATATTTGCTGTGGCCGTGCTGCACCCGTTTGGTCACCCCGACGGTGAGGCTCAGTGGCTGACGCTTGGTATCGCTGAGCGGTCGGGCATAGGCCAGTGTCGCCGATCCGCGCCAGTATCCCGTCGCCAGAAACGGCAGGGTCAGATACCCGCTGTAACCATAGTCGCGATAACCGCTGTTGTCGTACCCCGCATGCTTCTTCACCCCCTGAAGACCAAACCCGAAATGCACTCCGTAGGCACTGTTGCGATACGCAGCCCCGTAAATCGTCCGCTTTTTCCGATAGCGCAGGACAAACGAAAGTGTATTACGCCAGAGCGGATCGGTGAAGTTCAACTGCGCCGAAAAGCCGTATCCGTTTTGCCGGTCATAGGTCGATCCGCTGGAGAGGCTGCTGTAGCGCAACCGGGCGATCGGCGAATACGGTTGCGGGGTACCGGGCAAAAGATCTCTGCCCCCGGTGGAGTCGACCCGCACCTGCGGCAGTCCGGGATCGATATCCGCCACCCGTGCCGCACGGGGGCGCAGCCCGATCTGTTGGAGACGATACCCCTTGGCTGTGATCGTCTGCACCACCGCCTCCCTTCTTCCGTGCAGTTTGAGGTCGATCACATCATCCCCCGGGCTCACCCGCTCCACGCGGCCGCCACGCACCCGGTAGGCCGTCGATCCGTGCCGGGAAGGCGCGATGAAATAGACCCGCCCCCGGCGATCAACATCGACAACCCGGCCATCATGCCCACGGTAGCTTATCAACGGTGTACGGTTGCGATAGAGCGTCCGCCGCTCTCCATGCTGGCGGAAATAGTACAGATCATCCCCCTGCACCAACACAGAGGAATTCACTATGCCATAAAAATGACCCCCAACATACAGATGCGGCTCATCCCACGAACGCGCCACATCGAAATAGACTAGCCGCCCATCCCGCATCGTCCCCTGGATCACCTTGCCCTCGGTGCCGGCTTTGATGTAGCCGTCCCGGTCGAAGAGCCCTGCTTTGAGTTTCCGGGGTGAGATCCGCGCCGCACTCTGCGTATAGTAGCGCCCATCCATCTGGAAGAGCCGCCCCGTGTGCCAGTCCCCTTTGTCCAACTTCATGCCCCCGTCCAAACCCACCGTCATCACGTTCGGTGCCGAGATACGATCTCCCACCAGCGTCACGATCCGGCCACCCTGACGTACAAGAGGAGCCCGCACCTTCGAACTTGTCAGCACTCGCCCCTGCGTCACCTGATACCCGCGATGCTCATTCAAGACTGACCGCTGGAATTCCCCCATGAGCGTCACGAAGTCCTTGCCATAATGCTCCCGAAACACCGAATTGCCAAAGAACGGAAACGGCTGCTTCGCATACGATCTAAAATACCCATTGACCCGTTTCACGCCGTATCGTTGCACAAGAAACTTCTGAAAATACCCCCCGACGAGATAGAATTTCTCCCCATACGGGAAGCGCAGCGTACGGTTGTACATCCTCGCCGGCGTAATGCTCCCCGCCCGAGCCTGCGTCACCGTCTCCGCCAGCGCATACCCCGCATAAAGCCGTCCCCCGTTGCCAAACCGCGACTCATTCATCACGGCATTCCCTTCGAGAATGAAGCTGCTTGCAGTGATATTGGGGATCGGGAACATCGGCAAAAACAGCGGATTGACCACCGTCGAATTTCCCGCGATGGCATGGGCGATCTTCGAGAGGGCATTCTCCTTGGGATTGAGCTGGTAGTTGTGCGCCGTCTCATGGATCTGAAGCATCTTGTGCCACGAGGTAGAAGCAAAAGCATCATAATGCCCCACCCCACCCCCATAATGCACCTGCTCATTGAGCGGAAACTGTGTGGAGAATGCATTGGCGATCTGATCATCCTGCGACCCAATCGTCAGATAGAGCCGTTGATCAAGCCGATAGCCATATTCACGCTTATAGGTGCTCATCACCCCGGATTGATAACGGGCAGTTTTGGCGATGTCCATGGTGCTGTTTTTGGGATAGATATAGCTGGTGGTGTTGCCCTCACGGATGGTGTAGTCACCCGGTGCGACCGGGGCGGCATGGAGAAATACACACGAGAAGAGAAGGGCAAGGATCGCTTTTTTCATGGAGAGATTGTACCGTAAGGGGGCTTGGGTTGGGGATACGCGCTGCATCGGCATGAAATCCGTAGGGTCGGCTGAAGCCAACCCTACGAATCGTTCGCCATCTCCCGACCCAAATCGTAGGGGTAGACCCACGTGTCTGCCCTCCTCGCCTACGCCGCCTCACCCAGCCCAAACTCCACTCGAAAATGTGATGCCATCACTTCGGGCACGATGCGATTGTTCTTTTTGTGCAGGGTGACAATCCCGTATCGCTCCAGCATCTTGAGTGTGCGGGAGAGATTGGATTTGCGTCGACCGGTGAGGGTCTCCAGCTCGGAGAGCGAGGTGGGTTTTTTATCCATGATGATCTTGAGCAATGCTTGATTGTCACTGCCCAGCACCTGCGCCATCGACCCCAGCGATTCGAACCATATCTTGGGTTCATCTTTTTTCGGCACGTACTCTCCACGCGCGATCGCCAACGTGCGCTGCTTGTATGCCTCCGCCGAGAGGATGCCGACACGGATGGTTTTGGGTTTCATGGTTTTCTCCTAATGTTGTTTCATGTACATCTCTGCGCTCTGCCAGAAATCCTCCAGCAACTGCACCGCCGATTCGAACTCGTACGGATAAACATCCATCCGTTTATGGAGATGATCCCACGTCTCTTTTCGCGCACCATGCTGGGCTCTCTTCGGACGAAAGCTGTGTGCATTGTCGTAGCCGATGACGCGTTGATGCATGCGATCATGCAGCGTCAGCGAATAGCGCAATCCATGAGGGATTTCCCGGCTTCGTTCCACCCGTCTGGCTTCGAACTTCACCCAGTAGCCGTTGTCCATGGGAAATATCTCCCCATCCAATAACAAAAGATTTTCCAAATCGTCCACGGTATTCCTTTTGTTATCATCTAATGATAACTTATTATACAGAAGATGTCAAGAGCAGCGTCTATAACTTTCCATGAGAAAGTGTAGCGTGAATTTTGTGGGAGAGGTGAAAATGTGTCAAATTGTCATATTTTGTGATGGTATTGATGTTGGCGTGGGGATCGATTCCATATCGACACGTTCCATAACGGCAAATACCGTTTTGGGAATTTGAATGAATGCATCCATTCCTTCTCGGAAAATGGTACGGTAGGGTTGGCTTCAGCCGACCATTAAACGTCGGGTCGTGTTTGATGTCAATGTTCACGATATGTGTTTGGTCGGCTGAAGCCAACCCTACAATGCACTCCCCATCACCAGCACCCTTTCGGATACCCGTAAGAGATGCACCACAGCATACCATCGCAGGGGTCGATTCCATATCGACCCGCTCTTGTGAATGGGTAATGTTTGGGTGAATTTAATTTTAGGTTATGAGTTTTGCGCTATCAAAAAAGAAAATAAATAATATACACCAGTTGCTGCCAATACTACAGGCAATACTAATTCAAAAATATATATTGTCAATTTTTTAAACTTATTATGGGATATTATGAATTTTTTTTCGATGACGCCATTCTGTCTGTCAATACTATCCATTTCATAATTCGGTGAATATGTGTCTTCATTAGAATTTTCTCTTTCTGAATAATATTCTTTTTTAGTCATTCCGCTGAATTCACTGGTTGTATTTCTTGTTTTATTTAAAATAATTTCGTTTGCATTATATGCTTTAATTTCTAATAATGATCTCATTAAAAAATACGAAAATATAACTGCCGTAGCTACTAAAATAAACCAACCTAATGTTTTATCGTCTTCACCAAGTTTCAATCCAATAATCGTAAAGTCATGAGGCATTTTTTCGGTAATTCCAATAAATAATGAAATACCGGATAATATAATTAATTTGGTTCTTAATTTTGAAGTAATCTCGGAAAAAATTTCCTTATGCATTAACGCAACTTTCATTGCACTTCTTTTCCAATCCACTCCCGCATCCCAACAACCTGCTCCAAAACCCTCTCCGAAGCCGTCCCCCCTTCAGATCGCCGGGCATTCATCGAAGCGCGGTTATCCAGCAGAGCCACGACCCCTTCACCGAT
>CAYSQV010000009.1:0-16317 GCA_964433295.1 uncultured Nitratifractor sp.
AATTGCCCAGGAGATGTAGATCCACAGGAAGAAAAAGAGCAGCGTACTCAAACTGCCGTAGAGAGAGGTGTAGGTGTGGTTGTGCAGGGCATAGAAGAGAAAAGCGCTTTTGGCCAGAGACCAGACGAGGGCCGCAATGAAGGAGCTGATCATCGCAGCTGAGGGGCGAATGGATTCTTTGGGTGAGAGCTGATAGGCAAGATAAAACAGTCCCCAGATGATCAGGAAGGGCAAGAAGAGGTCGAGGTGGATCGCAGCAATCGCGGGGATCTTGCCCAGGCGCCCTGCTCCCCAGAACGAACCGGCGATGAGAACAGGAGCCAGGATCACCAGGAGCGCATACGTGCGAACCGCCCGCCAGAGTTTGCGGCGAGGTGATTCAAAGATATCGTTGACCACATAGTCGTAATCGCGGAAAAACATCACAGCGGCAAACACCACATATCCCGCACCGAGCAATCCCATCTTGTCGGCATTGGCGACAAAAGTGTCAACGTACTGCATGACAACTTTTGAATTGGTCGGCACCAGATTTTGGGAGATGAGGGCATGGATACGGCTGTAAACATTGTCAAAAATCGGCATGTACGTCAACAGCGAAAGGAGGATCACGAGAAAAGGGATGATAAAAAACAGTGTGCTCCAGCTCATGCTCGCCGCATGGAAGCCAAGCCGATGATCAAAAAGATCCTTGAAAAAATCCCGCAAAAAGATGTAGTAGGTCAGCAAAAGGCGTTTCATGACAACCTCCGCAGGCGAGCCTCAAACGGAACGCAAAGCGTGAGGAGGGAGGCATGCGGGTATGTTTCCCCTTGAAAAGCTTTTCGTAAACGTGCCATCATCTCTTCCATGTGCACAATGCCTAATCCGGCAACCCCATTTTTCCAGGATTGAGGATGTTGTTGGGGTCAAAGGCGTTTTTGATGTCTTGGAAAAGCTGCAATTCAGCCGGCGTAAAAGCGATGTCCATGAATTCGGCTTTGCTCAATCCGATACCGTGTTCACCGCTCAGTGTTCCGCCCAGTTCCACCACGAGTTCAAAGATCTCGCGGATCGCTTTGTGGCCGTTGGCCAGCTGCACCGGGTCGGAGTCGTCAAGCATGACGTTGACATGGATGTTGCCATCACCCGCATGACCGAAACAGGGGGCTTTGAGGTGGTATTTGTCTGCGATTTTGTAAATCCTTGTCAACGCTTCGGGAAGTTTGCTGCGCGGAACGGAGATGTCTTCGTTGAGCTTTTTGGTGCCGTAGAGGGTCACCGAAGGGGAAGCGTTGCGCCGGGCGACCCAGAGTGCGTCGCGCTCAGCCGGATCGGTGGCGACGCGAAATTCCTGTGCGCCGTTTTCGCGGAAGCTCCGCTCAAGCGTCTCCAACTGGAATGCCACCTCTTCCGGGACGTTGCCATCGACATCGCCGATCAGCAGTGCACCGGCCTCTTCGGGGAGGGAGATGCCGATTTTTTCTTTGACCGCGTGGACGACCAGAGAGTCGAGAAATTCCATCGCCACAGGATTGGCGCCGTTGGCGAGCGATTTGAATACGGCGTTCATTGCCGCATCGACATCAGGAAAGATCCCCATGTACGATTGGACGTATTTGGGTTTGGGGAGGAGCTTGAGCGTGATCTCGGTAATCACCGCCAGGGTCCCTTCGGAGGCGATGATGATCCCGGCGACATTGTACCCGGCCACATCCTTGATGGTATGTTTGCCGGCACGGATCACGTCGCCGTTGGCGCGCACGGCACGCAGTGCCATGACGAAATCTTTGGTCAGACCGTATTTGGCGGCGCGCATACCGCCGGCGTTTTCGCTCACGTTGCCCCCGAGAGTTGAATACTCCTCACTGGCAGGATCGGGCGGATAGAAGAGTCCGCGTGCCTCGACATGGCGCTGGAGATCTTTGTTGATGACGCCGGGCTGGACGATAGCGAGCATGTTCTCTTCGTCGATGTGGAGGATCCGGTTCATGTGTTTTTCCATGGCGAGGATGATGCCGCCGTTTTTGGGCAATGCCCCGCCGGTAAAACCGCTCCCCGCTCCCCGAGCTGTCACAGCGATGCCGTGGGCATTGCAGTAGACCAGCACACGCCGGACATCCTCTTCGTGACGGGGGAAGACCACCGCGTCGGGCCGATAGTGGGTCCGAGTGGCGTCGTAGCTGTATGCGCGCAGATGCGCCGCATCGGCATAGAGATTGTCATCGCCGACGATCGCACGGAGTTCGTTGATGTGTTGCGTTTCCATAAAAAAGCCTTCCGGGTCTTGGTGGGATGATTATACATCCAAAAGATAAAACTCCACTTTGGGTCGATATAATGTCACGTACAAACAGGAGAGGCTCGATGCGGTTTTTGTGGATAACGGTGATGTTGTTGGGTTCGATGACGGCCGGACGGGTAACGGCGCCGACATGGCCGGAGGGGATGACGTTTCCCCGATACCTCAAGGAGAACAACCTCACGGCATTGCTGCGAATGATTTCGGCAGAGGACATGCAGTATGTTGCCGAGATACAGTCGGGAGAGCGCTACCATGAACTGCGCGAAAAGGGGCAGATCATCCAGGCGTTGATCCCGCTGGGAGAAGAGATGCAGATCCAGATCCGGCGGGACCGTACCGGAGGGTACCATTTTGACATTGTTCCGATCGCAACGAGAGAGGTGCGTGATACGGTGAGTTTTGCTGTCGGCGAAGGGTATCGCAAAACGATTGATCGTCAGACCGGCTATCCCCGGCTGGGATTCTGGTTGAGCAGACTCTATTCGGATGAGGCTCTGTTTCGGACGCTGCGGCCTCAGGACCGTGTGGCGTTCCTCTATACCCAAAAAGAGCGGCTGGGTACTCCGATAGGGGCACCCCGGATCCAGGCCGGTCTGATCCGCACCCACGGCAAAGACCATTTTGCTGTTGTGGACAAACAGGGCAAAGCGCACGAGGGGATTCGACGGGCGATTACCTATACGGCCAACGAAAAACGCCCCTTTACCTACACCACCGTCCACAAGGTGCCGGACAAACGTTTCCGCATGCCGCTTGATCATCCACGTATCACCTCCCGTTTTTCGCTGCGGCGCTGGCATCCGATCCTCAAAAAATACCGCCCCCATTTCGGGGTCGATTTCGGTGCCCGGCGCGGGACACCGCTGCGGGCCGTCAACGGTGGAAAAGTGATCTATGCCGGTTGGATGCGCGGATACGGAAAGGTGACCAAGATCGATCACGGCGGCGGTTTCGTATCGCTTTATGCCCACCAAAGCAGGATCCTGGTCAAAAAGGGACAGCGCGTTCGGCGGGGCCAGACCATCGGGCGCGTCGGCAGCACCGGGCGGAGCACCGGGCCGCATCTGCATTTTGGCCTTTATCGTCGGGGCAAGCCGGTCGATCCGCTCAAGTACATTGCCCGCAAAGGGACCGGGACGACCCGAACCGTGATCAAGAAACATACGGTGATGAAAACCTATCCGGTTCAAAAAAAGCGCTATGTCGAGATTGAAGGGGCGCGCGCGCTCAAAAAGAAACTCGAAAAACAGATCGGTACAGAAACGACCAACAACTATCGGTGGCCGAAGGTTCGGACAAACATGATCCGCCTCCACGCAATACCGGTTGACAAGCAAGAGAAAAAAAGGAGTCGGCATGGCTGACACAATCCACATGGAAGAGGGGAAAGCTCTTCTCGAAGAACTGCTGGAAAACCCCGAAGCGTTTGAACACCATCATGCCAACGATCTGGCAAAGATCCTGCGCCAGATCTACCACGAGGAGAGCCCGGAAGCTTTCCTGGCGTATGTCCATAAGATTCCGGAGGAATACCTCGGGGAGATCCTGCTTGAATTGCCGGAAAATCTCAAAGATGAAGCCCTCAGCGAGCTCTCCGTTCCCAAATTGGTCGATGTCGTGGATGAGCTTGACTCAGACGATGCAACCGACCTGATGCAGGACATTGAAGAGATCGACGAAGCCAAGGAGCAGGAGATCCTCTCCAATCTGGATGAAGGGGATGTGGAGGACATCGAACGGCTCAAAAACTACGAAGACGATGAGGCCGGGTCGTTGATGCAGACGGAGCTTTTTAGTGCGCAGTTGGATGAGACGATCGCCGAAGCGGTCGATCGCCTCCGTCGCCTCAAGGCCAATGGGGATCTGGACAACGTCTATCAGGTTTTTATCGTGGACAAGTTCGGGTTTTTGATCGGGGCGGTGTCGTTTGAGGAGCTGATCACGTTTGATTTTGAGAAGAAGTTCCGCGACTACTTCGAAGAGGGGCACAAGATGGTGCAGCAGGTCCAGGCGACCGATACCGTCGATGAGGTGATCAAACGGTTTGAAGATTATGATCTGGTCGTCCTGCCGGTGACCGACGGACGCGGCAAACTGATCGGTCGAATCACCTCCGACGATATCTACGATATTATCGAGGACCGTGCCACCGAACAGATCTACAAAATGGCCGGGGTCAACGACGAAGCCGAAGAGGACAAAGACATCAAGATCATCACCCGCAAGCGGGCCATCTGGCTCGGGGTCAATCTCTTGACAGCGATCATCGCTTCGATCGTGATCGGTCTGTTTGACCAGACGATTCAGGCTTATGTGGCGCTGGCGGTGCTGATGCCGATCGTGGCTTCCATGGGGGGCAATGCGGGGACACAGTCGCTCACCGTTATGGTACGGCAGATCGCGCTGGGAGAGCTCAGCTGGCATGAGGCCAAAGGGGCGATCCGCCAGGAGGTGATCGTCTCCCTGCTCAACGGGTTGATTTTTGCGGTGGCGATGGGCTTGATCGCAATGGTATGGTTCCAGGATGCCCGATTGGGGCTGGTGATCGCGCTGGCGATGGTGATCAATCTGGTCTTTGCCGGATTTTTTGGTGCGATCATCCCGCTGGGTCTCAAGCGGGTTGGGGTCGATCCGGCCGTAGCGAGTTCTGTACTGCTGACCACCGTGACCGATGTGGTGGGATTTTTTGCGTTTCTTGGCCTGGCCAAAGTGATTTTGATCACCTGAAAGGAGACCGCATGATAGATGATTTTCAGCTTCGGCCGCTCAAAAAGCCGACCTACATCCGCGCATCGCTTGCCACCTACATCCAGGACGGTATCGCCAAAGACTGGGAAGTGGTCGAGACCTATGACAGTGTGGCGATCCTGATCTACCATTTGGAGCACGATGCGTTCGTGCTGGTGCGGCAGTTTCGTCCGGCAGTCTATCTGAACAACCGCGAGGGGATGACGGTCGAATTGTGTGCCGGTCTGGCCGACAAAGCGCTCTCTCTGGAGCAGATTGCCCGTGAGGAGATCCTCGAAGAGTGCGGGTACGATGTTCCGCCCGACCGAATGGAACGGATCACGGCGTTTCACACCTCGGTCGGGTTTGCAGGGAGCAAGCAGACGCTGTACTATGCCGAAGTGACCGAGGCGATGCGCAAAAGCAGCGGAGGCGGGATCGACCAGGAGCAGATCGAGGTGATCGAACTGCCGGTGAAGCAAGCCGACGCGTTCATGTATGATGAGAGCGTAGCCAAGACCCCGGGATTGATGTTTGCGTTTTTGTGGTGGAGAGAACGGAAGGGGTGATGGCTTTTGGTCGATGGTGATCGGGGGAACCCGATCTACTTTCTCTTTGCCTGGGTGTAGGCGGCGTAGTAGGTGCTGCCGTCGCTGAAACTGTTGACGGTGAGTTTGGAGAAAGCTTCGAGATAGTCCCAGAACTCCTCGACCAGTTCAGCGGGGACGTGGGTCGCTTTGGCATTCAGAGCGTCGCGCATGGTTCCCAGCCATTCGATCCGGGATTTTTCAGTAATGGAGAAGTCATCATGTACCCGGATCATGTATTCGTTCAGATCCATTCCTCCGGTCTCTTTTTCATAGACCTTTGGTCCGCCGCAGATCTGGATGAAGAATTGGCTGTTTTTGACTTTGACGTTTTCAAACTCCGCTTCTTCCTGTGGGAAAAAGTGAGCGATATTGCTCTCATAGATACGGTCATAAAAATCATACATCAATTCTCGCATACCCTCTTCGCCGCCGATGGCGTCGTAAAAAGCAAGCGGGGGATTGCGAAAGGAGACATTTTCGCCTTTGATGACGGGAGATATGGTGAGTGACACGGTGATTCCTTGAAGTAATTTGGCAGGATTATACCCAAAAAGCGACAAAAATCAGTCGCAATAGCGTCGATTGAGGGCTGAGTACTCTTCGATCCGTCGATCCCGAAGAAAAGGCCAGATGTCGCGCACTTCTTGTGTCCGCTTCAGATCGATTTCCGTGTAGAGGATCGTCTCCTGCCTGCTGTCAGCCTGCGCGAGCATCTCCCCCTGGGGACCGCACACAAAAGAGCTCCCCCAAAAGCGGATCCCCTCTGTCACGCCGCCAGGATCAGGCTCAAAACCGACACGGTTGCAGGCGGCAACGGGAATACCGTTGGCGATCGCATGGCCGCGCTGTACGGTGATCCAGCTCTCTTGTTGGCGGGCTTTTTCGGCGTCGCTGTCGCTATCAAACCAGCCGATTGCGGTGGGGTAGATGAGCATTTGCGCTCCTCGCAGTGCCATGATGCGTGCCGCTTCGGGATACCATTGATCCCAGCAGACCATGACCCCCAGCCGCCCTACCGAGGTATCGATCGGTTCGAAACCGGTATCGCCGGGGGTAAAATAGAACTTTTCGTAAAAACCCGGATCGTCAGGGATGTGCATTTTGCGGTATGTGCCGGCCACCGAACCGTCCCGTTCGAAGACCACGGCGGTGTTGTGATAGAGTCCGGGTGCGCGTGCCTCAAAAAGAGAGGCGACCAGGACGACGGCGTGTTCGCGTGCTACGGATCCCCAGTAGCGAATGTCCTCCCGGTATGTTTGGGCATAGGCAAAGTAGTGTGTGGATTCGCTTTGGCAGAAATACTCGCTCTGATGGAGCTCCTGGAGGATGACCAGTTCGGCTCCGGCTTTGGCCGCTTCGGCGATCTGCGCGACGGTGTACCGGAGGGTCGCCTCTTTGGTGGTATGGTATTTTTGTTGAATGAGTGCTGTTTTCATAGCAGTAGTGTAACCAAAACTTGACAAAACTTGACTTTTATTTGACTGCTTTTGACTATACTACGGGTAACGAAAGTAAAGCCAAACCTGCTGCGAGGCAGGGACGGAAAGCTGCGGGTCTCCCCATTGCGGGAGATAGCCGGGTTGCCATTGCTCCTCTTCGGGCGATGTATCCTCTCAGTTTTTCCCGTTTTCGGCTTTGTTATCTGAACATAACAAAGGACAAAACATGAAAACACCTATTTTCTCCAATACCGCTTTGATTTTGGCTGCATCTGCTGCCTTTATGTTCTCCGGATGCAACAGCGACGGACTGGGGCTTGACCGTGCTTCGGCCGATCAAATCCCTTCGGCACAGCAGGCACAGGCTACCCCCAATACCTCCAAAGAGGTCAAAGCCCAGACGCAGACACCGGATCGAGACACCCAGACCGCTCAGCAGGAGACCGTCCAGACTTCGGTCGTCTCCCGGGTAAGCCAGGAGCAAAAGGCTGCGTTTCTTGATGCGATCAATGCCGCCCGTGCCGAGACTCAGGATTGCGGCAGTGAAGGGATCTTTGATCCCGCTCCGGCTTTGAGCTGGAATGATCGTCTGGGCAATGCGGCCTGGGAACACAGTTATGATATGGCACAGAGTGATACCTTCTCCCATACCGGATCGGGAGAAAAATCGGACATCACCGCACAGCAGATGCACCTGGGGCATGGCAGTAATTTCCGTGATCGTATCGAAAATCAAGGGTACAATAACTACCGGATAATCGGGGAAAACATCGCTGCAGGATACGTCACGGCCGAAGAGGTGGTCGAGGGCTGGATCCAGAGTGATCACCACTGCGCCAACCTCATGAACCCCAAATTCTCCGAGGTCGGCATGGCTCTTGTCGAGAAATTTGATACCGATTTCGGCTACTACTGGTCACAGGAACTGGGCGGAAAATAATCAAACCTATGTCATAATAACCCTCTATTTACAGATACAGGAGTAACGAGATGCCCAAAGTACATTTTTTGGCCTTTTTGATCGGTGCGGCAGTTGTTTTGGGCGGGTGCGGCAGCAACACAGCACCGACAAAAAACATTGTAAATGTCCAACCGATAGATGCTCCCAAGATCACAGAAGAGGACAAAGAGGCCTTCCTCGAAGCGATCAATACTGCCCGTTCCGAAGCACAAGAATGTGGTGAAAAAGGCCACTTTGAGGCAGCCGATCCCCTGGAATGGAGTACGGCTTTGTACAAGGCGGCTTATGAGCACAATGACGACATGATCAAAAGCGGTGTTGTCCATAAGGATCATACCGGATCGGGTACCGAGCATGACTATACGGCACAGGTCCAGAATCTTGGGAAGGGAAGCACGTTTGATCAGCGCATTGTAAACAACGGTTTTACCGGGGCGGGTCCACTATTGGAAAATCTGACGTTAGGTACCAACACCGATACAGCCAAAAAGGCGGTGGAGGAATGGCTGAAGAGCGATGGCCATTGTGCGAATTTGATGAATCCGTATGTCAAAAAAGTCGGCATGTCACATCTCCAGAACCCTGACCCTGACAGCGAATATGTTCACTACTGGACACAGGATTTTGGCGGTCAGTAGGCGATCTGCATGGTCGAACAATGCAGACTCCCCCCCTGCTCGATCAACGGCAAAGCGTTGATCGGGATCACTTCCCGATCGGGGAAGATCCCGCGCAAGATCTCCCCCACTTTTTTGTCGCTGGTGTCTTTGTAGGTCGGATAGACCACCGCACCGTTGCTGATGACAAAATTGGCATAACTGGCCGGAAGACGTTCGCCCCGGGTGTTGTACTTTGGTGTGGGCATCGGGAGGGGGATGAGGGTGTACGGCTTGGCATCGCCGGTGCGAAATGTGCAAAGCTGCTCTTCCATTTTTTTGAGTGAGGCGTAGTGTTCGTCCTCTTTGTCATCGCACGTGACATACGCAATGGTCGTCGGGTTGACAAAACGGGCGAGCATGTCAACATGTCCGTCGGTGTCATCTCCGGCAAGATAGCCGTGGTCGAGCCACAAAACACGCTGAATTCCGAGATAGGTTGTCAACATTTTTTCAACTTCTGCTTTATCCTGTCCGCCGTTACGATTGGGATGACACAGGCAGGAGGCGGTGGTGAGGATCGTCCCGGCACCGTCATTTTCGATCGATCCCCCCTCAAGTACGTAGGCAATCTGCTCGGGTTTTGCTCCGCCATAAAACCCTTTGGAGGAGAGCAAGGTGTTGACACGGTTGTCCAGTGCCGCGTCAAATTTGCCGCCCCATCCGTCAAAAACAAAATCGAGCAGCCGCTTTTCTCCGTCTGCTTCGATCGAGAGCGGGCCGTAATCCCGTGTCCAGGTGTCGTTGTAGTCCGCTTCGATAAAGACGATGTTGGTCGTACTGCAAAAGAGCGGCTTGATCGACGCGCAGTCGCGGCAGAGCATGTAGACCATCTGGTAGTAGGCGATCGCCTGGGCGGTGTGGACAAACGGGGCGGTGACCGCCTCCCAGTCTTCATACTGTGCCCAGTCGGTCCGGTCATGGGGGAAGGCCATCAGGATGACATTGTGCCGCTCCCATTCAGCACGCAGGCGCTTAGTCGATGTCGAAGTCATAGTCGCTCCCCTCTCCGCGGTTGGAGGCGCGGATGGCTCGACGGATCTCCTTGAGGATCAAATAGGTCACGACGGCGCTGACGATCACTCCCAGTCCCATCCATGCATAGGCTATCATGTGGTATAATCCTTTTTATGGCATTTATTACGATCAACAAAGCAAACTTTTTTCACAATCTTAGCCAATTGGCCTTGAAAGCCGGCTCAAAAGAGCGTCTGGCGGTGGTCCTCAAGGACAACGCCTATGGCCACGGCCTGGCCCTTATGGCCGAACTGGCCGCCGAATACGGCATCCGGGAGGCGGTGGTGATCACCACCGAAGAGGCGCAGACGATCCGCTCCTTTTTTGACCGGGTGCTGGTGCTCAACGGTACACCCTTCGCCGATGAGGTACTCAGCTTTGCCGTGACCGATATGGGGCAGCTCTCCCGGGTCGATCCGGCGGCACGCATTGAACTCAAAGTCGATACGGGGATGCACCGCAACGGGATTCGGATGGAGGAGCTGGAGGAGGCATTGACGCTCATCCGGCAGCGGGCGCTCAATCTGATCGGGGTGATGACCCACTATCGGAGCGCGGATGTGCTCAGCTCGGAGCTGTTTTGGCAGCAGAAAAATTTCGAGACGGTCAAAGAGGTGGTCCATGCGGCCGGGTTTGACGGCGTGCGTTTCCACAGCCACAACTCCGCAGCGCTGCTGCGGTCCCGGGACTTCGATGAGGATATCGCCCGGGTGGGGATCGCGATCTACGGCTACAACACGCTGCCCAATGTGTACGATCGGGTAGAACTGCGCCCGGTCCTCTCGCTCCATGCGCGGCGGACCAGCACCCGAAAGCTGCGTGCCGGGGAACGGATCGGATATGGCGGGGACTATACCGCCCCCCGGGATATGACCGTCTCGACGTACGATATCGGCTACGGAGACGGCTGGCCGCGGGGGGACGCGGCTCACCCCTGGGTGACCGCAGAGGGGCTGCCGATCCTTGGGCGGGTCTCGATGGATTTTGTCTCACTCGAGAGTGAGGAAGAAACGGCGTGCATCATGGACGACGCCTGCACGGCGGCGCGCCATTTTAGGACGATCAGCTACGAGATGACCACGGCACTCTCGCCGCACATACCGCGCGAAGTGGTCTAAGGGAGCGAGTCGATCGCCTGCTGGGCAATGGTAATGATCCCGTCGGCTCCCGGGAAATACGGGATCAGTCCGGTGCCGATCCCGCCCCAGATCGTCACCAGAGCCATAAGACCGATAAGCAACGTGCTGATGTGTATTTCAAAAGGATGTCGCATGCCCTTTGTCTCCTCTTCGGGATAAAAGTAGATCATGGCAATCAGTTTGAAATAGTAATAGACCGAGACGAATGCGACGAAGATCCCCAGCCCGGCGAGGAAAAACTGACCCGATTCAATGGCGCTGGTAAAAAGATAGAATTTGCCCAAAAAACCGATCGTAGAGGGGAATCCCGAAAGCGAAAGCATCGAGATCGCCATCATCGCCGAAAGATAGGGGCGGCGATAGGCCATCCCCTTGAAGTCGTCGTAGGTCAAAGGCCGGGTCGCATCGGCCGCGATATAGCTCAGAATGCCGAATGCGCCTACGGGAGAGATGAATCCTGCCCCCGGAAGCTGGAAAAGTGAGTACCGATTGTTGACAAAGTTATTGAAAGCGGTATAGCACATCATAAGGAGGATATTGACATGAAAGAGATGGTATTTACCCGGGAGGCTTATGCGGCCATGACAGAGACTGTCGGAACTTTTCCAGCAGAGACCGGCGGAATTCTGCTGGGAAATCGTGATGACTATGTGGTACAAAAGTTTATCTTTGATGCGAATGCATCAACCGGATCGACTTCGTACGATCCGGACATTGCCTTTCTCAATCGAGAGGTCAAACGGGAATGGGAAGAGAACGGACTGGCATTTTTGGGGTTTGTGCATTCCCATCCGAGAGGGCTCAGTCGTTTGAGCGGTGATATGGGGAACGGGATCGGGGATCAGGGGTACATCCAACGTATTTTTGACTCGATGCCGAACCTGACCCATTTTCTGGCTCCGATCGTGTTCCCTTCTTCCGGCAAGATGGCAATGAAGATTTTCCCACACATTGTCCGACGTGAAAACGTCAAGGACTATAAGACGGGGACGATCCGGATCGTACCGGCCTATGCTCCGGGATCAACTGAACCCCAACGCAAAACTGAGATCGACACTTCCCGGATAGAAGGGGCGGTTTCGGCCAAGAAAATGGCAGAAAGCCATGTAGTATGTGTTGGTATAGGAGGGGCGTCGGGAATATGCGAAGATCTCGTGCGCACGGGACTTGGCGCCTTGACGGTGATCGATTTTGACCATGTTGATCCCTCCAATCTCACGACCCAGGGATATGAGCGGCGGGATATTTCGGTTTACAAAGCCAAAGCACTCGGTCGCCGTATCCGTCGTATCAACCCTATGTGTACCTATATCCCGATCGAGAAAAATTTCCTCGAGATGGATGAGGATGAGATCGAAGCGATCATAAGCGGTGCGGATGTGTTGCTGATGATGACGGACGATTTTCAAGCCCAGGCACGCGGCAATCTTGTGTCGCTCAAGTACCAGATCCCGACGGTTTTTGGGATTATGTACGAAAAGGCCAGAGGAGCCGAGATCACGTTCAACCTGCCAGGGGTAACCCCTGCCTGTCATCGCTGTGCGACGTCACCCCGATATGAGCAGTATGATCAAGGCTACACCAATCAGGTCACATCTCAGGCAAGCACGGTGTTTCACACTCACTATTTCAATTCGGCTATCGGAATGATCACGCTGGCTTTGTTGCATAATGATATAGAGGGAGTGGAGTTCGGCAACTGGTTTGGCACGCGCTGGGATCGCAATCTGATCCAGCTGCGTCTTAACCCGCGTTATGCAGAGGGGTTTCCGGATGGACGTTCTCTGTTCGAACGCACGTTCAGCGCACCGGATGCCGCACGACGAACGTTCGCGTTCGATGCGATCTGGCAGACGATAGAGCCGGAGACCCCGCCCCGTTATGCGGCGTGTCTGGATTGTGGTGGCGTGGGTGATCTACGCCAGGTAGTGATCAACCGGTCGATCTGACCGCGAAAGGAGAACATAATGCAAACAATACAAGGTCTGGGGCAAAATCCGGTGGTGCTTGCCCGCAAATCGTATGTCGCGTACATTCTGCCGATGGGGATCTGGCTGACGGTATGGTCGTTCATTTTGATGGACGGCAATGTGTGGCTCAATCTCCTCTGGCCGGTGGTCGGGGTACTGATCGTAATGTACCTGCGCAGTTATGTGCTGTTCATGGATGATCTTGGGGTCTGGCTCCGGCGGGGGATCTTCCCCTGGGATCGCGGTATCGTCGGTGTGCGCTGGCGTGATCTGCGGGAGGGGTTGTTCTATCTCAATCCGCTGAGCTGGCTGACGCGATCCTACACCATCGAGATCGGCAACCGCTATCAGGACGAACCGGAGATCCTTCTGACACAGATGTACCGGGGCGATCAGGCGATCATGCGGATCAACCGAAGGCGATTTTCCTGATCGCTTTCCTCTTTTCTGAAATAAATATTAAGTATCCTTCTTTTTTATATCTATAAGTTATATATGATAAAATGTCTCAATTGACACGAGAAAAACATCTGCTCTTTTGAGGGCGAGAAGTTATGAGGCATGATAAGTCGAGACAAAAGGAGCCCTCATGCAAGCCGTGATCAAAACCATTTGGAATCTTAGGAAAAACCCCCATTTTGCTGCCTGGTTTGTTGTGTGGCTGCTTATCTATCTTGTCGGGTTTGGTGCGTATTATTTCGGATGTCAGGCCAAGGTGTGGTCGTCGGCGTTTCATGCGTTTAAACTTTTTACCTTCTCGGTCTTTCCGTCACCCAGAGGGGCGAGCGGGAGTTGTGGGGACTGGATCTATCTTGTCGGGATCGTGGCGACCGCTTTTACGTTCATCAGTATTTTCCTTGTCGCGTATCGTCAGCTAAAAAACACCTGGCTTCTTTTTCAGCATACCCGTGAGCCGTATATCCTCGTGCTGGGGCTGGGGGACAAGGCGGCGGCCTACATCGACAGCGAGCTGGAACATGACCCGGATCAGCCCATCGTAGCGATCGAGATCGATCCGAACAATCCCCATGTCGAGACCTACCGTGACCGGGGGGTCGCGGTGCAGATCGCCGATGCGCGGGACAAAGGGGTACTCGAAAAGCTTCACCTTGACAATGTCCGGTATATCGTAGCCCTGACCGGCAACAACGCCGACAACCTTGAGATCGCTCTCATCCTCAAAGAGCTGCTCTCCACCAGAGAGGATCAGCTCAAGAACCTCTATGTCCGCAATGACGATCCGGCGCTGATGCATCTCTACCGGGAAGGGGGCCTGCTGGATGACAGTTCGCATTTGTTGGTTCATATGTTCTCCATCGCCCGTAACAGCGCCCGGGAGCTGTTCGACCGTCACCCCATTGACGGAGAGAGCCAGAGGTATATGCGCAGCGGCGATCCGTTCGGGATCGTGGTGGCCGGGGAGAGTCCGCTGGCGATCGAAGTGGTAGGGCAGATCTGCGAGCTGGCCTATCTGCCTCTGGAAAATCAGGTGACGATCTACTGTCTGGTCTCGGATGCCGGGCGTTATCGGGAGCGGATCGTCTATCGCTATCCGCAGATCGATGCGATCCCCACCATTTCGATCGAGTACCTTGAGCTTCACCCCGAAAGCCCCGACTGTTACGCGCATGAAGTGTGGCAGGCTCCTCTGACTCATGTGGTGCTGGCGCACGAGGTATCACGGGACAACATCGCTATGGCAGCAGAGTTGATCGAACGTACCTACTTGGAACAGGCGGCAAAAAGTGAAGCGATTCCCCCGATCCATATCGCCCTGTACGAAGAGCGGTTGATGGCCGAGGAGATCGATGCCAATGAGGAGGTCTGGCGGGGGTGTGATACGTTCGCGACGACCAGCAGGATGGCTTCAAGAACGTGGATCGTCGATGAGCAGGGGCAGGCACTGGCCAAGCGCATCCATATGAGCTATCAGGCGGGGTATCAGCCTGAGACGCTCTATGATGATGTCGAGGAGATCGAACGCAAATGGCTCCAGATCGATGTCCTCAACGACCGTCCGTCCAACCTCGCTCAGGCCGACCACCTTCCTCTCAAACTCAAGGCAATGGATCTCCGATCGAAGTCTTCCAATATGCCTCCGGCCGAGCTGCTGGCGCACAACCGCAAGATGCTGGATCAGGCCATCGGAGAGGAGCTCAAAGCACTGGGGCTGGATGACGATGCGTTGCGTTCATCAGAGACCTTCGACTTTTTCCCCGCTTCATACGACACGTTGGTCGAACAGCTCCTGCGTGCCGAACACAACCGCTGGAACGCCTACCATTTCCTGCGCGGCTGGAAATACAACGACACCAAAGACAAAACCATCAAACACCACAATTGCCTCGTCCCCCTCAGCGACCTCCCCAACGAGATGCGCAGCACGGTACTCTACGATCTCTACTCGATCCTCTATATCCCCAACCTGCTGGCGAGTGTGGGTTATGAGCTTACGGAGGCAGACTATGTTGGGTGACCCGTACAATCTCCAACGCTTCATCGATGCGCAGGAGTCTATATATGACAAGGCTCTCTCAGAGCTAAAAACCGGCAAAAAGCAGAGCCACTGGATGTGGTACATCTTTCCGCAAACACCCAAGGCTGGTATGGGAAAGATGGCAAAGTTTTATGCCATAGGCAGTAAGGGTGAAGCCCAAGCCTACCACGACCACCCAATACTGGGCACACGGCTTTTGGAGTGTACCCAAGCAGTACTGGCGCATGCGGACAGAAGTTTGGCAAGCATCTTTGGAAGTGAACTTGATGCGGTGAAGTTCATAAGTTCTATGCATCTGTTCAAGCATGTAGGCGGTGAGGAATCGGTGTTTGTTGAAACGTTGAGAGTGTTTGGAGGAGAAAGAAAATGAAAACAATCAAAATATTTGTAGCTTCGTCAGCTACTTTAGAAAAGTATAGAGAAAACTTAACCATAAGTATCGCTTCAAAAAACAAGATTTGGAATGATAAAGGATTAAGCTTAGAGTTGGTGATATGGGAAGACTTGAGTGCTTCTATGCAACTAACAAGGTCTCAAGATGCTTATAATAAAGAGATACAAAAGTGTTATCTTTTTGTGCTTTTAGCTTCGGGCAGAGTAGGAAAATATACTCATGAAGAGTTTGAGGTGGCATTTGAGTTGTTTCAAAACTATGCTAAACCTGAGATTTTGATTTACCTTCAAAAGGGTGTAGAAAACGAAGATAGTTTAATAGATTTTGAAAAAGAGTTATCACAAAAAGAGCATTTCCCAGCTTACTTTGAAAACTATGATAATCTTTGGAATCAACTAAACACTGAGATAGATAGACTTTTACATACTATCTATAAAAACAGTGATACCAAAGATAGTAACTTACCAAAAAAGATAAAATCACCCCTCAAAATAGATAAATTTATAGGTAGAGAGGGAAAACTGTCAGCTATCAAACATGCTTTTTGGGATGAGGGTAAGCCTGTGGTCATGCTTACAGGTGATGGAGGTTTAGGCAAAACCACTATAGCATCACAATACTATTATACATATGAAGATGACTA
>CAYSQV010000010.1:0-16054 GCA_964433295.1 uncultured Nitratifractor sp.
CAAATTGGCGAGCAGTTTCATGCGAGAGGACAAAGGGCTGAAAATGTCCTTGTCAAAGATAAAACTTTGTACCAGCATACCGTCGATCCGATCTCGTACAATGCAGTTCTTTTCGGTCGCTTCAATATGGATATCGCTCGCCCGAGTGATGATCGCATTGCGCAAAATCAGATCGATCAGCTTCAATACCGCAGGAGATTCTTCTGTCTCTTTCTCTTTTCCCCCTTCCCGCAGGTCGGCACGGATCTCCTCGACGAGCCCCTTGACACTTTGCGTCACCTCAAGTCGCTGCAAATGCAACTTGATCTTGGACGGTCGAGAAAAATAAACCTGGATGGGTTTGAGAGGAAAAAGACGCTGGACAGCATCCTGGGCTCCCATATCGAGAGGATCGGCAAAAACAACTTTGACCGCTATATCCGTTTCATCAAAAGGGAGCACGTTGTAACGCACCAGCTGCTGATATGAGACTTTTCCAAACAAGGTCATATCGATCTCCACTTCATCCAGATCGATATACCCCACATGAAACTCTTCGGCAAGTTTACGGAAAAGTACATCCAGATCAATTCCGTCTACCTCTTCAATGCTGGCAACATCCAACGCACCATGCTGCAGTTTGTGGATAAAAAACTTCTGAAGAGCATCAGCTGTCAGTACGTTTTCGGCCAAAAGGTTCTCCAGGGTGATCTTGATAGGGGGGCGTGCTTTGAGCAAAGCAGCAACACTCTCTTTTGTAATCACCCCGTCATCCAACAGTGTCCGAATAATTTGCTGTCCCATAGCTATCTCCTCTTTGCGCGCATTTTGAAAATCAAAAAGCCTCTCCTCTGCGAATATGGTCAAGCAGTTTTTTCGCCTGAGGAGATCCCGTTCGATCGTAGTAAGCCTGGAGCACCCGGATCGCTTCCATGCGGAGCCCCAGTTTGGCCTTGGCCCGACCAAACAGCAACCAGCTCTCCTCAATATCACTGTCAAGCTTGTTTGTCTCCAGGGCCCAGTGGAGCGCTTTGTTGTATTGTTTTTTATCGTAATAGTAACGGGCCAGGAAAAGAGCATCGTCTTTGTCCTTGGCAAAACGGAAACGTGCTTCAATCTCCTGGGCGGTGACAGCGGTTTTTTTGGATGTCACTTCAATTTTAACGTGTTTCACTTTGGAAGGATTGGCTGCATGTTCTTCCGGTGCCTTCTCATCCGAAAAGGTCATATGCCATCCCGATTTCTTGGGTTTTTTCTCCGCAACAGAAGGCACTTCCGGAGCCAAGGATTTCTCACCGGATTTGGGAAGAACTGCCGAGGGGGTTTTCGTCACCCGTTCATGCTGGGAACTTGGGCTTGAGACAGGTCCATCTGCTTGGCTTCTGAACCAAAAAAGGTACACCAAGAGCGCCAACACACCCACGGCTGACACCCAAAAAAGAGGTTTCAATATCTCTTTGCGTCGGTATCGTCGCCAGTCAGCTTCCAACTGTTTGATGTCATACATGGATATATCCCAGCTTCAATGCGGTCATCTCAAGCAACTTCATCGAGAGCGTGTGGTGATCAATGGCCGAAGGATCATTGCGGTCGTAGTACTCATAGATCTCATACAGGGTATAAAGCATCTTGTTGGTTTCCCGGTAGTTGCCCTCGGTGCACCGGTAGATGAATTTGACATGTTTGTCCCGGATTTGATTGGCAATCTCAAATTCATTTTCCTGCAGAAGCTTTTTATGTATGTAGGTCTTGATCTCTTCTCTGGAAGCATTTTTGAGTTCAATCACTTCCCAGATTCTCGATTGGAAATGTTCTTTGGCCACCAGATCTTCGTCCTCCGTTTTGTGCAAAGAGATGACAAACTTGATCGCGCCGGTATCGGAGAGCAGGCGAATCTGTTCCAAAACCTCACGGGGATACATCTGCGCCTCATCGACCAAGACAATAATGGATCGGGCACCTTTGATGCTTTTGAGATAATCAATAAATGTATCAAAACTTACACGTGTTCCGGGAGGAAGTTCCTGATGCGTCAACACATGAAACAGTTTGCGAAAAAACTCATCGCCCGAAAGAGAAGGGGTCTCAAAGAGATAGAGTTCATATTGTTCTTTGAGATCCCGATAAATCCGATGGAGCAAAAGACTTTTCCCGGTACCCGGACGCCCAAATAGCAAGACCATCTTCAGGGTTTTGTCGATACTGTGCCGCAGCTGATCGTATGCCTTTTGCGCACTCTCGATCTCGATGTAGTTCTCGACATCGATCTCATCGATAAAAATCGCTTTGGGTTTCGTGTACTGACTCATTATTTCAATCGAGTATATCCCAGGTCGTGCAAGGAGATGTTTTTCTTGCCATTGACAATGTGCGGGGTGATGATGATGACCAGCTCTTCGGTTTTTTCGATTTTCTCCTTACGCTTAAAAGCATACTCCAGCAAAGGGATATCCCCAAGAAGAGGGACTTTGCTGACCTTTGTCCCGGTCGTTGTCGAGATGAGGCCTCCCAAAATAGCATGATTGCCGTCTTTGACTTTGATGACCGAGGCGATCTGTCGTCGAACCAAGTCCGGCGGCATGGAACGGGATCCGTCATTGCTGATCGGCGAGAGGGTTTCTGTTACCGAAGGGTTGATCTTGAGCGTGATCATCCCGCGGGCGTCCACTTCGGGGGTAATGTCCAGCAGGATACCGGCAAAGACCGAATCGATCTTTTCGCCTTCAGAGGTGTTGCTGACCCCACCCGATGATGTCTTACTTGTAGATTTTAACTTATAAAAAAGTTCCTTGCCGACGCTGATCAGTGCCGGCTGATTGCTCAGCGTCATCACCCGGGGACTGGAAACCGACCGGACATCTCCCTTGGTTTTCAAAAACCGGATCACATCCTTGACCGTCGCATGTTGACGGATCTGAGAAACACTGGCCGTATTTGGCTTGCGTCCTTCGGCCCACTCTTTAATATGGAGCCCTTTATCATCTTCGGTAATCTTGTTGACATTGTGCTCTGCCATCCCCACCGCATCGATCACAAAATTTTGCAAACCGTACAGCTGCGACCAGTCAATCCCGGTCGTATGACTGTCATCGAACGTGACGGTCAAAATACGCACATCGATCAATACCTGCTGTTTGATCTGCTTGGCAAGTGAAGCGATGTAGCGGCTGACTCTTTTTATCTGACGTGAGGTGCCGGTGACAGTAATCATCCCGGCCTCGGCATCGACGATCGGCTCGAGAGGATTGTACTCCCATTTTTGACCGTCAGGACCGATCCACGCATCCCCGACTTTGGTGTAGTGTGTGCCACCATCGCCAGCAGAAACCAGAATCTTGTGTACCTCGTCCTTGATCGTTGTCCAAAACTGGAACGCATCGTCGCTGGTGATCGAAATACCGGTTTTGGACCCACTGCCGCTGCCTCCGCCGGAATTGGTAGCGTTGGCGATGGTGACATGGGCATTGCTCTTGCCGCTTCTTTGGCCCGAAATATAGTGCACTTTGAATGTGCGGGTAACCAGATAGGAGATCGAAAGGGTATTGCCTCGGAGTTCATAACTCAGATCATTTTCGGTCAAAATCGTATCCAAAAATCCTCTTAACGATGTGTTTTTTAACCGGACATAATACAGACTCTGTTCCAATCGGTGCTTTGCGCCGGAGTCTTTGACCAACACTGTCAACCCACATGTTTCGGCCAGATTCTTCACCGCATCACTGATCTTCAATGAGTCATCCATGGTCACACTGAAAAGCTTGTCACTGCACTCCTGAGCTTGGACAACCGTACCAGGGATTGCCACCATGAAAGCTGAGAGAATCAGCCAACTCAAAATCCCATTTCTTGCCTTTCGCATTCTTTCTCCTTACCTGAGTTTTAAAAGTTGTTTTGTTTTTCGGAAATACAAAGTTATTGTACGGTTTTTCCTCTTAAGGACAACGTGGTCTCCGCTTATGGAATCCACCTTGAATTCCCCCACCGTGTCCCCACGCTTTTTCCAGGCCCCGTCAATGAAGGCTGATTGATTCACGATCGCGCCCAGTTTGAAGTTTGTTTTGGATACCTTGTCGACCACCGGTGTGATGATCGAACGGTTTTCATCTTTTTGGATCACAATGAACGGGGAGACGACCAAAGAAGCATCTTTCATCTTGCTGGTACGCTTCGCCCGAATATCGTCAACCATTTTCTCAATGTTTTGGATGGACAAATCTGCCAGTAGCCATTGGGCACCCAGCATCAAAAGTAAAACCGTTCTTATGCTCTGCATTAGTGGTTGACCCCCCAGACTGAAATATTGATATCTGCCTTGACCAGCGTGCTGTTCCCGTCTGTAGAAACTTTGCTTTTGTAGATATCTGTTACCAGAGTGTTTTGTTCCAGATCATTCATGAACTTGACGATCCCCGGGAATGTTCCCTGACATCTGAGCCCAATCTCCAAAACATGGCCGAAGCTTCCGTTGCTGTCCACATACTGATTGGTGACAGAGACCAGCTCCACATTATTCTCATGTGCGCGGGAGGTGATGGAATCCAAAAATAACGACCAGCTCTTCTGGTTGAAAAGCATGTCGGACAGCTTGTTGAGATTCTTATCCAACACCACGATTTTTTTGCGATACAGTTCCGCTCTTTTTTTGCTCAAAGCGATCTTTTTGTCAAACTCTTTGACATGGTAGTCCCTGTCACCGTTTTTGGTGATGCTTTTGAGATAGTTTTTGTCACTTGTCAGCTGCTTCTGAATATGCTTCTTGTCGGCAATGCTTTTTTTGTGGGCCGCCTCAGCCGGAGGGTTCATGATCGTCCAAGCAAGGTAGGCCACCACAAAAGCCGGCAGCAGGATTAATGCCAGGCGCTCGGTATTGCTTTTCCCTTCAAAATAGGCATCTATCCTCTCCAGAAAATCGGCTATTTCTTTCATCGCAAATCCACCTTTAAGACTCCTTGATAGAAGGTACTGTTTGTATCCTTTTGAATCGTCTTGATATCAATCAGGCGTATTTCATTGTAGTATTTGTCCGAAATGGCTTTGATCAACTTTGTGATCTGCTGATCATCGGGAGAAATAAGGGAAATACTGTAGCTGTCCATATCCGACATGATGGCATTGGTCTTGACATCAAAGTCTGACAGATCCCTGCTGAGTGAGGTGATCTGGTCTGATTTGAGGCGATAATGAACCTTTTTGTTGTATACCGACCGCAATGTCTTCTCTTTGGCGACAAAACGCTCGGTCAGCTCTTTGACCGCAGCGGTGGCCTTGTCATACTCCTCTTTCTTCTCACGCAGGATCCGTTTGTATTTGGCCACTTCAACCGCTAGGACTTTATCCTCTTCTTTCAGTTTGTAAGTCTGAATGTCGTTCATGCTCGCACTGATATAGTGGTAGGCAGGCAACGCCAGTGCAGCAAGCAGCGCCACAACGGTCATAACCGTAATCTGCCCGGCCGGACGTTTGAAAAACGTGGGAGGCTTTGGGAACAGAGTAAAGTTGACATGCTCTTCCGGGCTTTCGAGATATTTAAATGCCGACACCGCCATCATATACTGCAGCTGATCGGTGTGCCACTCTTCGGTACGGATGCCAAAATCAAATTCCAACGGCATGGAGTGGAAGCCCAGGTAATTCTGGACATATTCATCCAGCCCGGCGATGGATCCAAGTTCACTCCCGATAAACATTTGGTCCACCACTTCCAGTTCGTAGGCCCGCTTGGTATAAATAATGATATCGTTGATTGAGATAAAGATCTCACCGAAAAGTTTCATCAGATTTTGCTGAAAATCGGATTGCAGCGCTTTGAGCCCCTCTTTTTGAAGGCTCTTGAAAAATTTCGCTTCGTCCACCGTATCACCGACCATCTCACAATAGCGGTCGTATATCTGCTTTAGCGAAAAGGGGATGGATTTCGAATAGAGATATTTCCCGTTTTTATAAAACGTGACAAACGTATCGTAGTGGGTGAAGTACAAGAAGGCATGCACGCCCTTTTTGTCCAGCACATCCATATCATACAGCGAAGCATATAGCAACGGTGCCGGCACAATCAGGTCAATGTACTTGATCTTTTCGCGCAACGGGCCAAAAATATCCATGTAAGCGTTGTGCTCAATAACAAAAAGCTGAAAAACCCTTTTTTGGCTGTCTTTGGATTCGATTTCCTGACGACGAATGATGTATTCCTGGGCCGGGTCCAGCCCCAGCTCTTCATAGGCGCGGTCGTCCAAAAGACCATCCAGATCGCTTTCATCAATCCCCGAGGTAACCTCGATGGGAGCGATGATCATGTCTTTGTTTGCCAGGTAGGTTGCATAGACATAATTGCTTTTGTAGGAAAGTTTGTGCAGTGGGGTGAGAGAATCGTTTTTCAATATGTAGCTCTTGGCAGCATAATTGTCAACAGTTACAATCAGGGAGGATTTGCTTTTATCCTGTTTTCGAGCCATGCACTTTTCCTTAATACATCTGTAGCGTTGGAGAATTATATATGTTATAATATTAAGACAAGCTTACGTGCTTATGAAAGAGGAAAAGTCCTAAAAAGCCTCATCAGAACTGATACCCAAGCTCCTCCAGTCCGGCCCGATTTTTACTCCATCCCCGCCGAATCGACACGTGCAGATCCAGATAGATTTTTTTCTCGGCAAACTGCTCGATTTTTTTGCGTGCATCGCTTCCAACCCGCCGGATGGTCTCCCCCCGATATCCGACCATCATCCCCTTCTGGGTCGGCTTTTCGACCACGATGGTCGCAAAAACCCGGTCAATCTTTTCGCTCTCTTCTATCCGGTCAATCAGCACATCGCTTTCATAAGGAATTTCATCGCTGAGATTTTCAAAAATCGATTCCCGGATCAGTTCACGATAAATATCCCGAATATTTTCGGTAGTCAGTATCTCGGGATCATAAAGCCAGGGATGTTCCGGCAACATGCGCACAATCGCTTCGAGCAGTTGCTCCCGACTGGAACCTCGCTTGACCGTATAAGGGATAATCGCTTCAAAACGATCTTGATATTTCTGATAGTCAGCCAGTCGGGAAAGGACCTTGGCCTGCGATACCTGATCGGTCTTCGTCAACACAACAATGTGGCGTGTGGTTTTTGGACCCAAACGCTCAAGAAAACGCACATACTCTTCCACCCCGTCCGTGACCGGAGCCAAAAACAGAAGGGCATCGGCATCACCGATGGCTTTAAGCGCTTCTTCCAGCATAAACTGGTTGAGCAGTTTCTCTTTTTCGTGAATACCGGGAGTGTCGACAAAAATAATCTGTGCCGTGCCGTGCATGACAATCACATTCATCCGCTTGCGTGTGGCCTGTGCTTTTTGGGATACCATGGCCAACTTCTCGCCGACCAGATGATTGAGCAGGGTGCTTTTGCCCGCGTTGGGCCGACCGACAACGGCGACAAAGCCGGCAAAATGTTTCTCACTGTTCACGCTATCCCTTTTTTATAATATGTATCGTGTCGCATCTTCATCCTCTATCACTTTATCCAATTTATTTTCGATCATTTCCGCATCAATATCTACTGTCTCCCCGAAGCGTTCATCGGCATCAAAACTCACCTCATCAAGGATCTGCTCCATAACGGTGTGCAAACGTCGGGCACCGATATCTTCGGTTTTTTCGTTGGCCAAAGCCGAATACCGGGCAAGGCTGCGCAATGCGGATTCGGTAAATTCCAGCGTGACTCCTTCCACTTTCAACAGTGCCTGATATTGCTTCAAAAGTGAATTTTTCGGTTCGGTCAAAATACGGTAAAGGGCTTCCTCATCCAGCGAATCCAACTCCACCCGCAACGGGAAACGACCCTGCAGCTCCGGGATCAGGTCACTGGGCTTGCTCAGATGAAATGCCCCGGCAGCAATAAAAAGAATGTGATCCGTATTCACGGTCCCGATCTTGGTGGAGACACTCGATCCTTCTACGATGGGGAGCAGATCACGCTGGACACCTTCTTTGCTCGGATCTTGGCGAGAGGTGCTGTTGGACGGGACGGCGATTTTGTCGATTTCATCAATAAAAACAATTCCCCCTTCTTCCACTTTGCGCACGGCAAGGTCTTTGAGCTTCTCCTCATCCAGTAGGGTCTCACTCGCTTCGTGTTCCAGGATAGGCTTGGCCTCTTTGACGGTCACTTCTTTTTGTTTGTTCTTTTTGTTGATCCCGCCGATCACCTTGATGATCGACTCCTGTACGTTGGCCATCTCGGGCGGCATATTGCTTCCGGCAAACTCGATGGCGGGTGCGGGCAGATCGACGGTGATCGTCAGGTGATCCAGCTCTCCCCGCGCCAGACGCTCCTGCATCCGGGCAAACGCAGCCTCGTAGTCGGCCCGCTTTTGTTCATTCGCCCCATCCGGCAGAGGCGGCAAAAGCTTTTCGATGATCTTGTTTTCGACGTAGGCTTCGATCTTCTCCCGGTTGGCCTCGTTCGCCTCGTCACGCACCAGGTGCAGAGCGGTCATGGCCAGATCGCGGATCATCGACTCCACATCGCGTCCGACAAAACCCACTTCGGTAAATTTGCTCGCCTCCACCTTGACAAATGGCAGCTTCATCATTCGGCTCAACCGCCGCGCAATCTCAGTCTTGCCGACACCGGTCGAACCGATCATGAGGATGTTTTTGGGCATCACCTCCTGCTGCATCTCCGGCTCCAACTGCATGCGTCTCCAGCGATTGCGCAGGGCAACGGCAATGGTCTTTTTGGCTTCGTCCTGTCCAATAACGTACCGATCCAGATAAGCGACCGTCTCTTTGGGGGTCATGGTCTTGGTGTTCATCTATTTCAACTCCAGAAGCTTGATATGGGTATTGGTATAGATGCAGAGCTCTCCGGCGATCTGGAGACTCTCACGCACCAGGGCATCCGCGGCCAGATCGCTGTGGCGATCCAATGCGCGCGCAGCTGAGAGAGCAAAATTGCCGCCGCTTCCAATCGCCGCGATCTTTCCGTCTTCGGGTTCCACTACATCGCCGGTACCGCTGAGAATAAAAATATGTTCCTTGTTGAGCACCAGCATCATCGCCTCAAGCTGCCGAAGCATCTTGTCCTTTCGCCACTGCTTGGAGAACTCGATCACCGATTTGAGCAGGTCCCCTTTTTTCTCATTGAGAATACCTTCGAACATATCGAAAAGGTTGAACGCATCAGCAGTACTGCCGGCAAATCCGGCCAATATCTTCCCTTCGTACAGTGTCCGGATCTTGGTGGCGTTCCCTTTGAGAACCGTATTGCCGAATGTCACTTGGCCGTCCCCGCCGATCACGGCATGGTTTTCACCCCGGCACGCCAATATGGTGGTCGCTTCAAACACTACTCAACTCCTACAACATCGACTTTGAGCATCGCATGAATCGCATGGCCCAGTTTGGCATCTACCTCATGGATGCCGGTCGATTTGATCGCTTTTTTGAGATCAATCTGCTTCTTGTCCAACACGATACCCAGCTGTTCCCGGACTGCCTCTGCGATATCACCATTGCCCACCGAACCCCGGATCCCCACCGGAGCCAGGGGTTTTTCGATCCGTATGACGGCCGACTCCAGTGTCGCTTTCTCCGCATTCAGCCGGGCAAGGGTTTGGGCCTCCTCCTCGGCCCTGCGTGCCTGCTCTTCCTGCCACTGTGCTACCACTTCGGGGGTTGCGATCTTTGCGAAACCCTTTGCCACCAAAAAATTCTGACCGTATCCATCTTTGACCTCTTTGATCTCTCCGCTTTTACCGAGAGATTTGACATCTTGTATCAATAACACTTTCATTCTGATATCCTTTTTGTTGCGATATTTCAGGGATATTTTACCGAAATTTTCTATGCAAATGGTACAATTGCACAAAAAGTGAGTGCTATCATGAAACTGGAACCCTTTCCGGCGGAGGGAATCCGTGATTTTCCCAAACAGCTTGAAACACTGCTCGCCCGTCAACGCAGCACGATTCATGCTCTTGCCCATGCCGCATCGCCTTCGTACGAAACCATCCTGAAACCGCTCCAGGATATGGAGGAAGAGCGGCATGTACTCTTCACCCCTCTGGCGCATCTGAACAGTGTTTCAAACTCCGATGAGACCCAAAAAGCATACGAGGAGGCGCTCCCGCTGCTCTCTGCTTTCCATTCGGAACTGACCCAAAATACAAAATTGTTTCACGCAATCGAACACCTCACCGTCGACGACCCGGAAGCGGCCACTGTCCTCCACGACACCCTGCGGGACTTTGTCCTTTCAGGTGCCAGGCTGGGAGAAGAACAAAAACGGAGGATCAAAGCCATCGACCTGCGTCTGAGTGAAATGGGCAATGCTTTTTCACAGAACCTTCTGGACGCGACCCATGCGTATGAGATGATCCTGACCGATCCAGCCGACGTCGCAGAGCTGCCCGAGAGTGATCTCTCTGCCGCACTCATACGTCAAGAGGGGCAAACTGCCTACCGTTTTACGTTGCAATTGCCCAGTTATCTCGCCTCCATGCCCTACGGAAGCAACCGCGCCAGACGGGAAGAGCTCTATCTCGCCTACAACACACGTGCCCCGGAAAACGGAGCCGTTATCAATGAGCTTCTGCGGCTGCGCGACGAAAAAGCAAAACTTTTGGGCTTTGACAACTATGCCCAATATGCACTCCAGACCCGGGATGCCCAGAGCGAAAAATCGGTCCTCTCTTTCCTCGATGCACTGACCGATGCCGCCATGCCCCATGCCCGCCATGAACTGCAGGTTCTGCGCACCTTTGCCCGTGAGCTTGACGGCGTGGATGATCTGGCGCCCTGGGATACCGCGTATTATGCCGAAAAGCTCAAAAAATCCATGTTCGATGTTGACGACGCACTGGTCAAACCCTATTTTGAACTCTCCCGCGTCCTCCAGGGGATGCTGGATTTGGTCTCGGAACTCTTTCATGTTGATTTCCGGCCGGCCGGGACGCCTGTCTGGGATGCCGGTGTACGCGTTTTTGATCTCTTCGAAGGCGAAGCGCTGTCGGGCCGTATCTATTTTGACCTTGAGAGTCGTCCGGACAAACGGGGTGGAGCATGGATGCACGATTGGACAACTCATTTTACCGATTCTGAGGGAGAAAAGCATCTTCCGTCCGTTTTTGTGGTAGCCAATTTCTCACCTGCGACAAATACCTCTCCCTCTTTGCTGCGTCACGATGATGTGGTGACGCTGTTTCACGAAATGGGGCATGCCATCCACCATCTGTTCGGCCGCAGTCATGAACGCTCGGTATCCGGCATCAACGGTGTGGCCTGGGATGTCGTGGAGTTTCCTTCCCAATTTCTGGAAAATTTCGCCTATGAGGCACCGATTCTGCGCCGTTTCGCTTTTCATTTTGAAACCCGGGAAGCGATCCCGGAACCGTGGGTTCAGCAAATCAAAAACGCCAAGAACTTCCAGGCGGCTTTGGGGATCCTGCGTCAGGTGGAATACGCTCTTTTTGATTTCCAGCTCCATCAGCATCTGTATCAGGGAGATCAGATCCAGCAGCTGCTCGATCTGATTCGGGAAAAGACCTCGTTGCTCCCCCCGCCCCCTTCCAACCGTTTTCAACATGGGTTTGCCCATATCTTCGCCGGAGGGTATGCCGCAGGGTATTACAGTTACAAATGGGCAGAGGTTCTGAGCGCGGAAGCCTTTTTCGCCTGTCTCAATCCGGATGGGAATTTTGACACAGAGCGTGCGCAGGGGTATCGGCATCACATCCTCGAAAAAGGGGCCACCCAACCGATGGGCCGGCTCTTTGCCCGGTGGCTCGGGAAGGAACCCTCTGTAGAGAGTCTGTTGCGTCTTTACGGCATCCAGGAGACGGGATGAGCTCGTATCGTTCGTTGGCTCTGGTGATCGCATCGATTTTCCTCTTGCTGGGCATCGGCGCATACTTCAGCCCCTCCTATACCGCGCAGATGACCTACGCACAGGGTTTTCTCCTGGCCGGGGCATTGCTGTTTATTGCCTCAGTGGTGGTTGTCGTAGCAGCGGTCGGTTTTCACCACTTCGCATTGTATCTGGGGGTGCTTGCCTCGATGGCCATTGCCTCCATGGGACTGTATGCCGGCTTTTTGGTCCTGGCCCTCACCTACGTGGTGTGGGGATTTGTGTTTGGCTTGGAGCTGTTGCTGGCCTTTCATCAGGCACCTACAGCCATTGCCTGGTTTAAAACCCACTACACCTATCGGGTTTTTTACGGGGAATACCGTCTCTTTTATCCGATCATATGGTGCCTCTATTTTTTACTGGAAGTTGTGCCCCGTCTGGTCACCCGTGACCGACCTGTCGCATTTGAACCGCACAAGGTCATCACCATGATGCGGGAGATCCTTCCAGCCTGATCTGCTCCCTCCCCCCAAAACCACTTAACAATTATGTGACAAAAAATTGGTATGATGTCATCCAGAGATACCCATTTCAATGAAAGGAGCGATATGGCACGCAAGCATCCATGGATTCTTATCGGACTCTTTGCCTTCGCGCTGCAGGCGCATGCTTTGGAGATCCGGAACCTTTCTGTTGCCGTCGATGTCGCCGGCAAGCAGCGCATGTATACCCAGCGAATGCTCAAAGACTATGCCATGATCGGCATGGGCAATACGTTTGGCAATCCCCAAAAGGATCTGCAGGAGATTGTGCACGATTTCGAAGATCACCTGAACGCCCTTATTGCCTTCAACCAGGATCCCGAGACCGAAGCCAGCCTGAAAAAAGTACAGACACTCTGGGAGCCCATCAAGGCGGAGCTCAGTACCCCCCCGACCAAAGAAAAAGCCGGCAAAATGCAGGAAGACCTCGAGGCACTTCTCAACCAAGCCAATGAAGCCGTCGGACTTTTTGCCAAACAAACCGGCAAAGTGTCCGGAGAGATCATCAACATTTCCGGCCGGCAGCGTATGCTTTCTCAGCGAATGGCAAGCCTGTATATGCTCAAAGTGTGGGGCATTGATGATCCGAAATTCAAGAAAAAAATGGACGAAGCCATGACGTTGTTCAGTCAATCACTTGACAAACTGATGGCCGCCAAGATGAGTACCCCTCCCATCCAGGATCTTCTCAAAAAAGCCAAACAATCGTTTATGTTTTTTGAGATCATGAACCGATCGAGCTCCAAATTTATCCCTTCATTGATCTACAAGAAATCAAACGATATCCTCAAAAACATGAACACTGCGACCGGCTTGTACGCCGCGCAGGAGAAATAATCAGGAGTCTACACATGAAAAAGCCGTTCCAAACTCTTTTCAAGCACTTGCTGTTCGGGAGCCTCTTCGCCGCTTCCCTGATGCATGCCGCTTCCGCTGAATCACCCGATGCAACAGCGGCCACCGCGGTCAAAGGCAACATCGCAGAAATGCTCAACATCGCCGGGAAACAGCGCATGCTCTCCCAGCGCATCGCAAAAGACTATCTCTATATCGGGAAAAAAGTTGCTGTCGACAAAGCGACCAAACAACTGGAACAGTCTCTTGGTGCCTTTAAAAAGAGCCAGGAGTACCTGGACAAAGCCATCACAGATCCGGAAATCAAAAACCTGATCGCTTTTGTCAATATGAGCCAAAACGAACTCGAAGCTACCGCCAAAAAACCCTTTAGTCTTGACAATGCCCAATTGGTTCTCGACTTGAGCGAGTCGATGCTGGAAGGGAGTCAATACATTGTTGATTCTCTCAAGAGTATGGCCAAAGAAGAGCGTTCTTCCATTGTCGCTGTCTCCGGAAAACAGCGCATGCTGGCACAGCGGATTGCCAAATATTACATCGCCTACCAGTCCGGCATCAAGGACAAAAATACCGTTGAGCAGATGAAGAGTACTGTCAAGCAGTTTGATGAGAACAACAAACAGTTAATGAACAATGCCAGCAACACAGCCCAGATCAGCCAGCAACTTAAAAAGATCAACTCTCTTTGGAAAATTGTCTATAAATTCTACCTCAATATTGAAAAGGGAGGCCTGCCGTTTATTGTCTTTACCAGTACCGATGACATCACCAGGAAAATGGACAAGGTGACTGAACTCTATACGCAATCCAACCTTTAAAAGGATGCCCCGATGAGAATTGCTGTTCACATGCTCGTGCTTCTGTCTGTCTGGACGGTCATGGGACATGCCGCCACACGCTCCGATGTCAATGTCATCGAAGCCGCTGAAAATATCCGTTACCTGAGCCAAAAAATCGCCAAGAACTATCTCCATCTCTACAGCCGCCCCAAACGCATTGAAATGAAAAAAACACTGCAATCGATGATGGAGGATTTGGAGGAGAATTTTTTAACCATCTCCGCTTCGACCCGGGAGAGCGATACAAAAGATCTCCTGAAATATCTGGAGTACAACAAAGGCAACATGGAAGAACTCCTAACTAAGCCGATCAACAAAAAAAGCTCTTTACAGATGCTTGACTACAGTGAAGTTCTCTTGGAAGGTGCCGAATCGATTGCCCAGGAGCATCGCTATCAATTCAACAAAGAAGAAGCCATGCTGATGAACATCAAACGGTACGAATACCTCGTCGAACGCATCGGAAAATTCTACATGGCTTCCAGTCTGGGCGCGCTGAGTCAAGACAATCGCCAAAAACTTAATGCGAGCAAACAGGCTCTGGAAAAAGGGCTGAAAACCATCCAGGCATACCATTATCCGGACGCACTCAATCAACAGAAAAAAGCACTGAAAACCTTTTGGGATTCCAGTAGCTACCTGCTGGCACACACCTACGACATGTTTGTCCCCAACCTGATCAGTATTACCGGGGACTACTTTGAGCAGCTGCTCACCCAGTTTGCCCTCTACCACAGCAAAAGCCAATAGGAGGCCGGGATGCGTTTTTTCAATAACAAATTGCTGCTCTTTATCCTGATGGTTCCCGTTGTTATCTATCTGGGGGTTATCGGCTACAAAACCTATCAGGAATACCAGGCATATCTGGACAACCAAAAAGCGGTAGATGCCATCGGCAAGCTCACCCTGCTTGATGCCCTCACCCAGTCCCTCGACAAGGAGGCGCTCGCAAGTGCCGTATGGCGTGCGACCGAGACTCCCAACCCGTCCAAAGCACTCCAACACGTTCGCCACACAACAGATGTCCGTTTGACAAAAGTTTTGGAACAGGGGGCAGCCTATCCCGCCCTGCAGGCACTCACCCCGCTAAAAAACACCCTTAGCAATGCGCGCGCACTCGTAGACGAAGGGCGCAAAAATCACCTCAAAATCTTTCACGATCTGTACGACATCCGAGGGAGACGGGTCCTCCTCTCTTCGGTCCATGATCTCCTCAAACCCTATCGTGACCCGGCCACCTCTTCTCTGATTTCCGTCTATCAACGTTTGGGCGAATTAAAAGCAAACAACGATGCCGAAAAAACGCTGATCGCTTTTGTGCTGGGTCAAAAACGGCCCATGACAGCCAATGATTTCAAGACATGGGACGCGCTCCTGTCCGATGTTGCCCTGCCCGACTTTGCCCAACTGAGTCCTCCAACTTTCGCAACCAAACTGCAAAACACCATCCAGCCCAAAACGTTTGCCGCCCTTGGACGTAAGCAGCGTGCACGCATTACCGTCGAAGCTCTCAAAGCGGACTATTCCGTGACCCCCCGGGCATGGGTCGATCTTTTGGCCCAAAAAGATGCCCGTCTCGTCTCCACACAGCGCCACCTGCTTTCGGCTTTGAAAACGCAGAAGAGCCATGCCCTTTCGCTCCACAAACAAAACGCCATCAACAACCTTCTTCAAACCTTCGTTTTCCTGCTTATTTTTGGATTTCTCTTTTATCTCCTGCGAAAGATCGATCGAGAAAAACGTCTGCTTGCGGCCACCCTCAACGACATCCAGTTTGATCTCAACAAAGAAAAAAAGGCCGAATTGCAGCGTATCGTGCATGATCGCAATACCGAAGAGATCTATACCTTCCTCGCCGAGACCATCAAAGAGTCCAACCAGGCCAAGGATCTCTTTTTGGCCAACATGTCCCACGAGATACGTACCCCGCTCAATGGCATTGTCGGTTTTACCCAGCTGCTGAAGACAACCCCGCTCAATGATGATCAGGAAGAGTTCATCCACGTTA
>CAYSQV010000011.1:0-15373 GCA_964433295.1 uncultured Nitratifractor sp.
GCACATTGTCTGGCACAAGGAGGCGTCACTGCCGGACAACACCGACCTTGTCGTCGTCCCCGGCGGCTTCAGCTACGGCGACTATCTGCGCTCGGGCTCCATCGCCCGGTTTGCACCGGTGATGAAAGCGGTGGCCGAATATGCCGATCGGGGGGGCTACGTCCTGGGGATCTGCAACGGCTTCCAGATCCTCACCGAAGCGGGGCTGCTTCCCGGGGCGCTCAAACGCAACAACAACCTCCATTTCATCTCCAGGATCCAGCATCTGGTCACGGTCAACACCGACAACGCCTTCCTCAACCGTTTCACCCCCGGTGAGGTGCTCCGCATCCCGGTGGCACATGCGGACGGCAACTATTATATCGACGATGCCGGTCTGGCCGAGCTGGAGAAGCACGGCCAGATCCTTCTGCGCTACAGCGATGCCGACGGGAATCCCACTGCCCTCAACGGCTCGGTCGAGCAAATTGCCGGTATCTGCAACCGGGAGAAAAACGTCTTTGGTCTTATGCCGCATCCGGAGCGCGCCATGGAGTCGATACTGGGCTCCAGGGACGGTGTACGGATGCTCGAAGGGTTCTGCTACGCATGAGGCGATCGGTACACAGGTGGCTCTGGCTGGGGATAGGGCTGCTCCTTCTGACCCGGGGAGCCGCATCGACCGAGTACCGATACAGCTATGTCCCCAAAACCGTCTACACTACCCAGGTTTTTCCCGTGACGATCCAGGCGACCAATGCCCGAACCGACCGGGAAGTGTTGTTTCGGTTTGATGCCGATGCACCGCTCAGGCCGCTCAGCTTTACGCCCGCCAAACTGCTCAACGGTCGCGATATTTTTTATACCTTCTATTTCCTTGCACAGGGGGAGAACGATCTTCGTCTCCCCTCCCTGACGATCCAGGAATCCAATGAGACCCACACCCTCCCTTCCCGTTCCATCCATACCCGGCAGCTGACCATTCATGCCGCAGACAACTTTTGCGGCCTGATCGCCACCGACTGCACGATCCGCTCCTCTCAGGTATCGATGTTTGATGCCAACAGCACCCTGGTAGCGATCTCCCTGCAGGCGCACGAAGCCAATCCCGAGGCCATCCGCATCCCCGGTGCCATTGAAGAGGGACTTGAGAAGATCTCCCGGGAGGGATCCATGGTGCTGGCTGAATACTATTTTGTCATCCCCTCCCGTGAGAAAAACATCACACTGAGCTATTACAATACCGCTCAGCATCGCTTTATCCCTACCACCATCACCACCGACTACCGCAATCGATCCGTCGCCGCCCAGGTCGAACTCAACCCAAAAGCCAGTCTCGTTGATATGCTCAAAAAATACGGTTCGATCGCACTGGCACTCTTTTTTGCGTTCATGTTCGGGTGGCAAAGAGACGGGCTTTATCTGGCGTTGCTGATCCTTGTAGCCTATGCGCTTTACACTGTCTACCGTCCCCAGGAGACGCTCTGCATCCAGGAGGGCTCACCGCTGCTGATTCTCCCCACAGCCAACAGCCGATCCAGTACGACCGTCACCGAGGAATTTCATACTCCCCGGCTGAGTCAGCACGGACGCTTTTATAAAATCAACTACCGCCACGGTACCATAGGATGGATTCGAGATGAAGATCTTTGCCAAAATTAGATTTGCCTATTCGGCCTTGATGATCGCGTTGCTGCTTGGGGCGGTAATGATCCCCCTCTCAGCGCTCTTTCGCTCCCGCGCTTCTTACTGGATGCATACAATCAACCGCCTTATTATCCGTGTCATCGGCGGCCGGATTGAAGTGGTCGGCACGCGTGACCCGCAGGCCGACCTGTTTTTGTTCAACCATCAGGGGATCATCGACATCATTGCCGTAGAAGCCTCCGAAAATCTCCCCTGGCGCTGGGTCGCCAAAAAAGAGGTCTTTGAGATGCCTCTTTATGGTCATTTGCTGAGTCTGGGAGAGATGATCCCGGTCGAGCGGGACAACAAAAGCTCCCTCATCTCTCTCCTGCGCTACGCCAAAGAGTCCAAACAGACTCTCCACCGACCCATCGTCATCGCCCCCGAGGGAACCCGCGCCAAAGGGCAGAAACTCCTGCCGTTCAAAGCCGGGGCGAATCTCATTGCGACCAAACTCGGTCTCCGGGTTCAGCCCATAGTCATCACCGGCAGCAAACAGCTCCTCAACGAACATGACCAGACAGCACACAGCGCGACAGTACGGATCATCTACCTGCCCGCTTTTGATGCCAAAGATGCCCCCAAAGACTGGTACGAACAGACCCGGGCCGACATGCAGCGCATCATTGACGAGGAGTATTCACTCCATGGACATGAACGTTGACCGGCAATAATTTGTTGCAACTTTTTTGTGATCTTTTTGTAGCTGAGTTGTAGTGATTTTCTGATATACTTTTGTGACAGTTACTCAAGGAGAAGAAATAATGAAAAAAACTGCATTGTTGGCTGCCACGGCTACGCTGTTTACGCTCAATGCTGCTGTGGCAGCTGAGCCCAAACCGCTCGATGTGACCATCCTCCATATGAACGACCACCACGGATTCCTCGATGCGGTCACCCAGAAACTCAAGATCAAAGGGGTCGGCAAAACCTACGTCAAGCTGGGGGGATTCCCCCGTGTCGCCGCCGAGGCCAAAAAGCTTCGCGCCGCGAACAAAAACGTCCTCTTCCTCCATGCGGGGGATGCTTTTAGCGGGACGCTTTATCACACCCTCTTCCAGGGGCAGGCCAGTGTCGATCTGATGAACCAGCTTGGTCTCGATGCTTTTGCGCTGGGCAACCATGAGTTTGACGGCGGGGATGCGACCCTCAAGGCCTTCATCGACAAAGCAAAATTCCCCGTCATCTCGGCCAACGTCGAAGCGCAGAAGGGAAGCACGCTCGATGGCGCGTGGAAACCGTATATCATCAAAGAGATCGATAGACAAAAAGTCGGCATCATCGGCATCGATGTCGCCCAGAAGACCAAAGTCTCCTCCCGCCCCAGTGACGCCATCAGCTTCTACGACGAGGTGTTCCGTGCCCAGAAGTACGCCGACGAGCTCAAAGCCCAAGGGGTCAACAAGATCATTCTGCTGAGCCACTTCGGCTTCGACAATGACCTCGGACTGGCGGCCAAAACCACCGGGATCGATGTGATCATCGGCGGTGACACCCATACGCTGATGGGCGATTTCACTGCCGTGGGGCTCAAGTCCCAATCCCCCGACTACCCCAAATCGGTCACCGCCAAAGACGGCAAACCCGTCTGCATCGCCCAGGCATGGGATCACAGCGCTCTGTTGGGCGAGCTTCATGTGACCTTTGATGCAGCGGGGACGGTCACGAAATGTGCCGGTACCCCTCACCTGCTTCTTGGTGAGCCCTTCAGGCAGAAAAACAAAGAGCACAAAAAAGTCGAGGTCAACGCCACGGTCAAGGCCCGGATCATGCAGGCCATCGAGGCCAGTCCCAACATCGACCTCGTCACACCCGATCCCGAAATGGAGGCCAAACTCGCCGTCTATCGCAAACAGGTCAAAGAGAAGAGCAAGGCCGCCATCGGCCAAGCGGCTGAGCCCCTGCGCCACATCCGTATCCCCGGCCACACCTACGGCGGCGTGGACGGTGCGGCGCTGCCGTTGGGCAGTGAGATCGCACCGGTCGTCTCCAAAGGATTCTACGAAGCGAGCCTCCGGGCCGATGCGTGCATCCAAAATGCCGGCGGTGTCCGCATCAGTGTCCCGGCCGGAGAGATCAGCTACGGTACAGCCTACCGCCTGCTTCCGTTTTCCAACACCCTCTACGAGATTGACCTGACCGGCGCACAGATCAAGCAGGTGCTTGAGGATGCGATCATCAACTTCAAGGACAACGACGGCTCCACCGGATCGTTCCCCTACGCCTACGGCCTGCGCTACGATCTGGACATGACCCGCGACAAAAACGACCGCGTCCAAAACCTCGAAGTGATGGATCGCAAAACCAAAAAATGGTCTGCCATCGATCCGGCAAAAACCTACGTGATCGTGACCAACAACTACATCGCCGAAGGGCGTGATGGCTACACCACCTTCAAGACCGCTCAACAAAACGGCGCCAAAGCGATCGACACCTACCTCGACTACGCCGAGAGCTTTGTCAATTACGTCAAGGGACTTGCCAAAGAGGGCAAAGGGCTCACCAAGCTGCCCAAAGAGGAGCATTGTATCAAGAGTTATAAGGAATAATTTATATACCCTCTACACCCAATGGGTCGATAGGAAATCGACCCCTACGAAGACCACCATTCATCGTAGGGGCAGATCCTGTATCTGCCCTATGACTCCCCAATAAATTTCACCCAACAAACGAAAATCACCCAATCACCTCATAAACCTCCCGAACCTGGGGCACCTTGTCCCCGATCACAATCGCCGCACGCACTCGCCGTGCCGCCTCCTCGAAGCTCTTTTCGTCTTTTGCATGGATCACCGCCAGCGGTGTATCGGTATCCACTCTCGCCCCAAGATCAATGATGTTCTCCAATCCCACACTGTGATCGATCGTATCACTCGGGGCCAGACGACCGCCGCCAAGCCCCACGACCGCCATACCGGCAGCAATGGTGTCCATCGACTCGACGATGCCCGATGCCTCGGCATAAACCGGACGAATGACAGGGGCGACTGGCAGGTACTCGGTGTAGCGCTCGACGAAATCCTTCGGGCCTCCGAGCATGGCGACCATCTGGGCGAATGTGGCCAGCGCGGCTCCGCTCTGGAGTGCGGATTCAAGCTTGGCGGTCGCTTCGGCCTCATCGGCAGCCAATCCGGCATCAACGAGTGCCGCGACACTCAAGGCCATTACCACAGTATGGAGACGCGGATTGCGGCGGGTGCCGCCCAGGTATTCGACGGCTTCTTTCACCTCAAGGGCATTGCCGGCGTTGTAGGCCAGCGACTGGTTCATGTCGGTGAGGATCGCGCGGGTCTTGACCCCGGCGGCATTGGCGATGCCGACAATCGATTCGGCCAATTCCTTCGAGAGAGCATAGGTGGGCATGAAGGCTCCGCTGCCGACCTTGACATCCATGATGAGAGTATCGAGCCCTTCGGCCAGCTTCTTGGAGAGGATCGAGGCGGAAATGAGGGGGATGCTCTCGACCGTGGCGGTGACATCGCGCACGGCATAGATCCGCTTGTCCGCCGGAGCCAGCGAGGCGGTCTGGCCGATGATCGCCACACCGCATTCACGCACAACCCGTTCAAAAAGCGCATCATCGGGCAGCACATTGTACCCCGGGATCGACTCGAACTTATCGAGCGTCCCGCCCGTGTGCCCCAACCCTCTGCCGGAGATCATCGGCACATACGCACCACACGCGGCCAGCATCGGCCCCATCATCAGCGAAACAGTATCCCCTACCCCGCCGGTGGAGTGCTTGTCCACCACAGGGCCAGGCAGACCCGGCCAGCTCAGCGTATTGCCCGAGTCGCGCATCGCCTCAGTGAGGCGGGTTTTCTCCTCGAGGCTCATGCCGTTGAAGTAGACCGCCATGGCAAACGCACTGATATGCGCATCGGTGATGCTCCCGTCCGTTACACCGGCGACAAAAGCATCGATCTCCTCATTACTCAAGAGTTGGTTGTCCCGTTTTTTTCGGATAAATTCCTGGGGGATGAACATGGATGTACTCCTTTAGAGTAAATTCTCAGGCCCGAAAGACTCGGGCAGCAGCTCCTCAATCGTAAAGGTACGCACATGCCCCCGATCAATATCGCAGATATGGATACGGGTCTGCTCATCGCCCAGCTCCCGTATCCGCTGGCGGCACGCACCGCAGGGGGTAATGGGCTCTTCGGACTTGCCGATTATGACGATCTCGCGGATGCGTCGGCCGCCTCCGACGACCATCGAGCCGATCGCCTGCTCTTCGGCACACGATCCGGAGGGGTAGGCGGCATTCTCGACGTTGCATCCGGTGTGAACATGGCCGTGCTCGTCCAGCACCGCCGCACCGACATGGAAATGGCTATAAGGAGCGTAGGCATTCTGATAGGCATTGGCGGCCGATTGGATGAGCGTTTCGAGTTGGTTTTTCATGGGAATATTCTATCCAAAATTAGCTATAATTGTTTCATGAATTGCAACCATAAGGAAACAAAATGAACATCGCCTCCACCATCGATCACACCCTGCTCAAAGCTGACGCCACTGCCGCTCAGATCACTACCCTGTGCGACGAAGCACGCCAATACCGGTTTGCCAGCGTCTGTGTCAATTCCGGCTATGTTCCGCTGGCGACCGAGCAACTGGGAGATTCGATTGTCAAAGTCTGCAGTGTCGTGGGCTTTCCACTGGGTGCCATGAGCACCGAGGCGAAGGTCTTCGAGACCCAGCAGGCGATCCGGGACGGCGCCGATGAGATCGACATGGTGATCAACGTCGGCTGGCTCAAATCGGGTCTGCTTGATGCTGTCCGCGCTGACATCGCCGCTGTGCGTGCTGCCAGCCGGGGCAAAATCCTCAAAGTGATCTTCGAAACAGTACTTCTGGACGATGAGGAGATCGTCACACTGTGTGAGATCTGTACCGATGTGGGAGTTGATTTCGTTAAAACTTCTACTGGCTTTGGCGGTGGAGGCGCAACGCTGGAAGATGTCGCCCTCATGAAACGCTCCGTGGGTGAAAATCTCCAGGTCAAAGCCTCCGGCGGCATCCGTGACTACGCGACTGCCAAAGCGATGCTGGAGGCCGGAGCGACCCGGCTGGGCGTGAGTGCGGGCGTGGCGATCGTCACCGGTGCGAAGGCAGCAGAAGGAGATTACTGATGAAACGGGTTATCTGGCTGGTGCTGGACTCTTTTGGTATCGGCAACGCAGTGGATGCGGCCGATTTTGGTGATGCGGGTGCCGACACGCTGGGGCACATTGCGCAGAACCGCCCTCTTTCTCTGCCCAATATGGCAGCACTGGGATTGACACAAGCCTACCGGCTCAACAATGCGCAAGAACTTCCCCTGGAAAATACCGACACCCCCACCCTCCCCGGAGCTTTCTGGGGAGCCGCGCAGGAGGCGAGTGCGGGCAAAGATACGCTCTCCGGGCATTGGGAGATGGCCGGGGTGACGATGGACATCGCGATGCACTATTATCCCGATACAGAACCCGCCTTCCCTCCTGAACTGATCGACGAAATCGTGACGAAATTCAACGAAACGCAGAAGGGGTCTGGCTTGGATGATATGTCACGCAGTGATTTATCATCCAAGCCTGACCCCCGGAAAATCACCGGGATCCTTGGCGACCGTCATGCCAGCGGAGTGGAGATCATCAATACCCTCGGCGCCGAGCATATCCGCACCGGCAAGCCGATCTTTTACACCAGTGCTGATTCGGTGATCCAGATCGCCGCGCACGAAGAGCATTTTGGACTCGATCGCCTCTACCGCCTCTGCGAAGTGACCCGTGAAGTGACCAACGATAAAGGTGTGGGTCGCATCATCGCCCGTCCATTCATCGGAGACGAGACCGGCGGCTTCACCCGTACCAAAAACCGCCACGACTACGCCCTGCGCCCCAGCGGAACCTCCATACTCGAGATCGCCCAGCAACAGGGGCTGACAACGGTTGGCATCGGCAAGATCCCCGACATCTTCGGGGGCTTTGGCATCACCACCCGTGCCCCGGCCTACAAGCTCGAAGGACTCATGGATGAAACCCTTGCGCAGATCGATGCGATGCAAGGGTCTGGCATCATCATGACCAACTTCGTCGATTTTGATATGGAGTGGGGACACCGAAGGGATGTCGAGGGATATGCGTCGGGGCTGGAGTATTTTGACTCTCGCCTGCCGGAGATTCTGGAGCGGCTTGGGGAGGAGGATCTGCTGATCCTCACCGCTGATCACGGCTGCGATCCGACATGGAGCGGCACCGATCATACCCGGGAGAATGTGCCCGTATTTGGTCTGCTCCATAGCCACAAGATCGGCTCGATCGGTATCCGGGACACTTTCGCCGACATGGCGGCTACCATCAGCGACCATCTGGATATTCCCACGACAGAAAACGGCATCTCCTTTCTCAAAGGATAGCCCATGCAACACTACGTCAACGGCTTCCTGTTCTCCTCCGACCGCCGACGCGTCGCCCTCATCCGCAAGCGCCAACCTGCCTGGCAAGCCGGCCGTATGAATGGCATCGGCGGCAAGGTCGAGCCCGGCGAGGCACCCATCGACGCAATGGTGCGGGAGTTTGAAGAAGAAGCCGCTCTTGGGACACGCCCCGACGACTGGCAGCACTTCGTCACGCTCAGCGGCGAGGGATTTGTGATCCATTTTTACCGTGCATTCTCAAGCAGGATCGATGACGTACGCACCGTCGAAGCCGAAGAGGTCAGCGTCCATCCCGTCGATGCCTTGCCCGAAACGGTGCTCCACAACCTCCGATGGTTGATTCCGATGGCGCTGGATGAGAAGCTCGATTTCGCCGAAGCGATACAGGTCACGGAGGCGTAGGTGTGGACGTGCCACACACTCACAGGTGCCTTGATAAAATCATGCTACTATTTTATGGTATAATTTTCTGAAACCATACATATCTTTTGAAGGGGATTGCATGAAGCGATTTGCGTTTTTTCTCTATTTTGTACTGATTCTATTTGGCTTGACGGCTTGCAGTAATGATGATTTTCAAAAGCCCACACCACTCTCTCGAGATGATCAAATACTTAAAAATGCTTATGAGAACAAAATATCTGACATTCAGGTTCATGGAATTGGCAAAGTCAAGAAAAAACTGGCGGATGATACAAGCGGGAGCAAACATCAAAGATTTATTCTCACATTGGCATCAGGCCAAACACTGCTCATTGCTCACAACATAGATATTTCTACAAGAATAGATACACTTTCTATCCATGATTCCGTAGAGTTTTATGGAGAATATGTTTGGAATACTAAGGGAGGGCTGGTGCACTGGACACATCATGACCCACAAGGGGAGCATCAAGATGGTTGGCTGAAGCACAAAGGAATTACTTATGATTGATTTCACAAAAAGAGAGAATCTGATCCACGAACTGCTGCAAAGATTGTGCTACATTTGTAATACCTAAAGGCGAGTTCGTCGCCTCACCTTAAATACTTACCGCTCCTTGATATACGGTATTCCATCTGCCTTGGGTGCGATCGCTTTGCCGGCGAAGGTGGCGAGGATGATGACGGTGAGCACGTAGGGCATCACTTGGATCACCTGGACGGGGATCTGGCCGATTCCGGCGATCTCGACGCCCTGGAGGCGGATTGAGAGGGCATCGAGGAAACCGAACATCAGGGCGGCAAACATCGCCGGGACGGGCTTCCATTTGCCGAAGATCATTGCTGCCAGTGCGATGTACCCCTGTCCGGCCGACATGTCACGGATGAACGAGGCGTTTTGGGCGATGGCCATGTAGGTCCCGCCGATGCCGGTAAGAATCCCGGCGATCAGTACCGCACGGTACCGCAGCCAGGAGACCGAAATTCCGGCGGTATCGACCGCCTGAGGATTCTCCCCTACTGCCCGCAGCCGCAGGCCAAAGCGTGTCTTGAACAGCACCCACCAGGCCACCGCCACCGAGAAGAACGCCACATAGACCAGCAGATCGTGCCCGCTGATGAGCTTGCCGTAGATCTCTCCTAGGAACGGAATCCCCTGAAGGGCTTCAACCCCGGGGAGATCGATGGGCATGAAGCGGGCGGTGTTGGGGAGATTGGGGGTCTGGCCGGATTGGTGGAACCATGCCATCCCGAGCACCACCGTGAGTCCTGAGACCATGATGTTGATCGCCACTCCGCTGACGACCTGATCGCCTTTGTGGGTAATGGTCGCAAAACCGTGGATGAGGCTGAGAAAAAGTCCGGTCAAGATCGCCGCCCCCAGTCCCAGCCAGGCCGAACCGGTCACCGCCGCCACGCTTGCAGCAGCAAACGCACCCCCCAGGAGCTTCCCCTCGAGGCTGATGTCCACGACCCCGGCCCGCTCAGAAAAGACACCGGCCATGGCCGCAAGAATCAGCGGAGTCGAGACCCGCATCGTCGCACTCAGTACCGAGAGGGCATCCAGCCAGAATCCGTCCATCATGCACCCCCTTTCTGCGCGTCATCGTGTGAGACAAACGTCCCAAACAACCGCTCCAGCCACGGTCGGCTCATGTAGGTCAGCGCCCCGCTGAAGAGGATGATGAGTCCTTGGATGGTCGTCACCATCTCACGTGAAATATTGGGCATATCAAATGCCAGTTCCGCACCCCCCTGGTAGAGCGCACCAAAAAGAATGCTCGCCAACACAATTCCCACCGGATGGTTGCGACCCATCAATGCCACTGCGATCCCGGTAAAACCGTACCCGGCGACAAAATCAAGCAGCAACTTGTGCTGCACGCCCATCACCTCATTGATCCCGGCCATTCCGGCCAGGGCTCCGGAGATCAGCATCGCCATTACAATCACCCGCTTGGCATTGATGCCGGCATACTGCGCTGCCGGAGGGCTGAATCCCACAGTACGCAGAGCGTATCCCCAGCGGGTATGCCAGACAAACAGCCAGACAAACAGCCCGGCAATCAGAGCGATCAGGAAGCTCAGGTTCAGCGGGGAGGCATCGACATGGATGCCGATTTTGGCCAAAAGCTCATGCGCCGAGGGGAGCCACGCATTCTCGTCAAACACCCGACTCTCCGGTGACATGCTCCCGGGGACAATAAAAACATTGACCAGCAGATAAACCATGAGGTTGGAGGCGATAAAGTTGAACATGATAGTGGTAATAACAATGTGACTCCCCCGATAGGCCTGCAGATAGGCCGGGATCGCCGCCCACAGAGCCCCAAAAAGCATCGCACCCCCCAGTGCCAGAGGCAGCAAAACCCAAAACGGCAACACCTTGTCAAACGCCAGCAGGACCAGCGCCACTCCCAGACCGCCGATGTAGGCCTGTCCTTCGCCCCCGATATTAAAAAGCATCGCATGGAACGCCACGGCGACAGCCAGCCCGGTGAAAATAAAGTTGGTCGCGTAGTAGAGCGTATAGCCGATCACTTCACTGTCACCGAACGCACCACGCACAAGCACTTTCATCGCTTCGATCGGATTCTCACCGATCAGGTAAATGATAATCCCTGAGACCAGAAAAGCCAAAGAGATATTGATCAGCGGGATCAGAATCACATCGGCCCATACCGGCAGGGCTTTGTGCGGCTGGCTCATGCACTTGCCTCCTCAGAATGGGGTACGTCATCGAGTGCGTTGGCCATCATCAGCCCCAGCGTACGTTCATCGGCTTGGGCACCGTTGACCTCGCCGACGATCCGTCCTTCGAACATCACGACGATCCGATCGGCCAGCGTCATCAGCTCATCCAACTCTCCCGAGACCAGCAGCACCGCGCTGCCGTTGTCCCGCATCGCCACGATCCGGGAATGGATAAATTCGATCGCACCGATGTCCACTCCCCGTGTCGGCTGTCCGACAAGCAGGATGCGGGGAGCCGGATCCATTTCGCGGGCCAGGATCAGCTTTTGCTGGTTGCCGCCAGAAAAATTGGCCGATTTGAGCGACGGGTCGGGAGGACGAACATCGTAGGCCTCCATCAAATGGAGGGTATGATCACGAATGGCACGGGGTTTGGTGAGGATCATACCGTTAAACTCAGGCCAGGTGTGGTGCCCGAGGATCGCCGACTCGCTGGCACTGAAAGGCTTGACCAGCCCCCGCTTGAGACGGTCCTCAGGGACATGAGCCACCTGATGGCTCCGGATCGCCGCGGGGTCGGTCGGGTGGGCATGGGTGATCGTCACACCGTTGACCGTCACCTCTCCGGAGGTCATCGGTGTCATCCCCGAAAGGACCTCCAGCAGCTCACTCTGACCGTTGCCCGACACACCGGCCACCCCGAGAATCTCTCCCGCACGGATCGTCAGAGAGACATGATCAACCCGATCGATCCCCTGCGCATCCCGATAGACCAGATCTTTGACCTCCAGCAGCGCCTCCCCCGGATGGGCAGGGGTTTTGTCGATCTTCATCCGCACTTTCCGCCCCACCATCAATTCGGCAAGCTCTTCGCGCGTCGTATCGGCTGTGGCGACATTGGCGACAATCTGCCCGGCACGCATCACCGAGACATTGTCGGTCAGATCCATGATCTCACGCAATTTGTGGGTAATGATGATCACCGTCACCCCCCGATCCCGAAGCGAACGGAGAATGTTGAAAAGCTGATCGGCTTCCTGGGGCGTGAGGACCCCGGTAGGCTCATCGAGGATGAGGATCTCCGCACCGCGGTAGAGGGCTTTGAGGATCTCGACCCGCTGCTGCTGGCCGACAGGCAGTTCATCGACCCGCACCGTGATATCGACATGCAGACCAAATTCCGTCTCGAGACGGCGCAGCTCTTTCTCGGCCTCATCGATGCTTCGGGTCAGCATAAAGCCCGATTCGGCGCCGAGCATGATGTTCTCCAGCGCCGTGAAGTTCTCCACCAGCATAAAATGCTGATGGACCATGCCGATCCCCGCCGCGATCGCGTCCGAAGAGCTACGAATGGCGGTCGGGCGACCGTGAATATAGATCTCGCCACTGTCGGCTTCGTAAAAACCATAAAGGATGCTCATCAGGGTCGATTTGCCCGCACCGTTCTCGCCCACAATTCCGTGAATGGTTCCGGCAGGCACGACAAGGTTGACATCTTTGTTCGCCTGGACGGCGCCGAATGTTTTGGAGATATGACGCAGATCAATGGCCGGAGCGTCCGGGCGCACCTTTTCGTCCTTGAGATCGGTCATGCTGGGCATCCTTTATGCTTCGTACGATGGCGCGGCCGCCCGAAGGCGGCGGCAGGAGGCGACGTATCAGTATTTGCAGCTGTTGTCGGACATGTAGTCGTGTACCTTGATCTTGCCGGAAATGATGTCGGCCTTGGCCTGCTCGACCGCCTTTTTCATTTCGGGAGTGATCAGCTTTTCGTTGTGCTTATCCAAAGCCCAGTCCACACCGCCTTCGGCCAGACCGAGAGCCTGAATACCGGGCTTGAACGTCCCGTCCTGAGCCGATTTGAATACGTTGTAGGCCGCGACATCCACCCGCTTGACCATGGAGGTGAGCATGGTACCCGGTTGGAGATAGTTTTGGTTGGAGTCGACACCGATAGCGAGTTTGCCGGCATCTTTGGCCGCCTGATAGACCCCGATCCCGGTCCCGCCTGCTGCAGCGAAGATCACATCCGCTCCGCGGTCAAACTGACTTTTGGCCAGTTCGCCGCCCCGGCTGGGGTTGTTCCAGGCTGCGGGGGTATTGCCGGTCATGTTTTGCAACACTTCGGCTTTGGGATCGGCGTACTTGACCCCCTGCTCGTATCCACACTCAAACTTGCGAATAAGCGGAATATCCATCCCGCCGATAAAGCCCACTTTGTGGCTCTTGGAAGCCATAGCCGCCAACAGGCCGACGAGGAAAGAACCTTCGTGTTCTTTGAAGACAATCGACTGGACATTGGGCTTGTCCACCACCATGTCAATGATCGCGAAGCTGGTTTTGGGGTATTCCCCGGCGACTTTGTCCACCGCCGGCCCTTGCGCGAAACCGATGCCCAAAACAGGATTGTTGCCGTGCTTGGCCATTTTGCGGATCGCCTGTTCCCGCTGGGTGGCATTGGTCACCTCAAAAAACTTGTAGTCGACGCCGGTCTCTTTTTTGAACTTCTCAAGCCCTTCGTAAACCCCCTGGTTGAACGATTTGTCAAAGCGCCCCCCCATATCGAATACCACCGCCGGCTTGAAATCCCCGGCGTTGGCCAGGGTCACACCGAGTGCCAGTACCGCCGATGCAGCCAGTTTTGTCGTTCGTTTCATTTGCTCTCCTTTTGATTTGGTTCGGGACAATTGTATCAAAACCTCTCTTTGAGATTTGTATTGTGCAACAAAATTACAACTCATATTTTCAGCGTCCCCTCCAGTGCAATGCGGATCATCTCATCAAATTTGGTCTGGCGTTCCTGGGGTGTCGTCACCTCGCCGGTGACCAGATGATCGGAGATGCTCAGCAGGCACGCGGCGTTTTTGCCGGTCGCTTTGGCGTTGGTAAAGAGCCCGTAGGATTCCATCTCCACGCATTGGGCGCCGGTAACCCGGATCGTCTCATCCAGCGGCCGGATACCGTAAAAAACATCGCTGGAGTGGACACGCGCTTCATGCAGCGTCAACCCCTGCTCCCCGGCGCTGGCCCGAAGGGCGGCATTGGTCGCGGCCGTCGGAAGCGCCACATGGGTCGCCGCACCGAGCACCAGCTCCGAAAAGGCCGTAGAGTCGCTGTAGGCTTCCGTCGCCAGCACCACATCGTAGACTTTGAGCGCCGCATCGTATGCTCCGGATGATCCGACCCGTATGATCGTATCGACCTCGTAGAATTTGAACAGCTCATACGAGTAGATCCCGATGGAGGGCACCCCCATCCCCGAACCGGCGACCGTCACCGCCCGGCCCCGGTACTCACCGGTAAACATCAGCATGTTGCGTACCCGATTGACCTGCCGAACGTTCTCCAGATAATGTTCGGCGATGAATTGTGCCCGAAGCGGATCGCCCGGCATCAGGACCACCTCGGCGATCTCCCCTTTTTTGGCTTCGATATGTGGTGTCATGTTGGCTCCTGTTTTGGTGATTGTGCTCACAATTATAGAGGAAAAAGACTGAAACACCATTGCAGATAAAACACAACTTAGATAAAACATTTTCATACTTTTCTCTCAACTTGACTAATCTGTCTGTTACGCGGCAAATGGTAAAATTGGGCCGAAACCAATTCAAGGAGAACATCATGTTAAAGAAAATGCTTGCCCTCGCGGCGACAACAGTTCTGCTCAGTGCCGGCGCGATCAAAATGGATCTCAATGCCAAATACGGCGCCAACAATTTCCACACCAAAGGGGCAGAGAAATTTGCAGCTCTGGTCGATCAGTACACCCATGGATCGGTCAAGATCACTGTCCATGCCGGCAGCTCACTGGTCAAAGGAAACCCCCTCAAAGCGGTCAAAGACGGCACCGTCGCCATGACCGATATGTTCATCCCTTTCACCTCCGGCGGCGGCAAGGTCTTTGGGATCTCCGCTCTTCCGTTCATCGCCGGATCGTATGACGATGCCTTCAGGCTCTACCAGATCTCCAAACCTGCCTACGACAAAGTATGCACCAAATGGAATCAGAAGCTTCTCTATGCCGTCAGCTGGCCTCCAAGTGGACTCTACACCAAAAAGCCCATCGCCTCCACCGCCGACTTCAAGGGCCTCAAGACCCGTACCTACGACAAAAACTCCGCCAATTTCATCAACATGGCCGGCGGCAACGCCGTAGCATTGGCCTGGGGCGAG
>CAYSQV010000012.1:0-15296 GCA_964433295.1 uncultured Nitratifractor sp.
CGCACAGCGCAGCGGCTATACCTGTGTGATGAGCCACCGCTCCGGAGAGAGTGAGGATGCTTTTATCGCCGACTTCGCGGTCGCGCTGGGCACCGGACAGATCAAGACCGGTTCCACCGCACGCAGCGATCGCATCGCCAAGTACAATCGCCTCCTCTCGATCGAAGCGGAGCTGGGGCAATTTGAGTATCTCGGCAGCGAGCTGTTTGCCTGATCGCCATGCACGATGAACCGATACCCGAGCGGGGAGCCTGGCTGCGTTTTTCGCTCAAAAGCATTGTGTTTATCCTGATCGGACTGATCGTATTTGTATGGTATGTACGTTCTCTGCTGTTTGGCACCAATTCTCTGCGAGTCCTGAATCACCTCAAGGAGGAGAAAACAGCACTCTATCGCGAGGCGCAATCGCTGAAACTTTCCAATCAAAAACTACAGAAAAAATATTTTGAGTTGATCCAGCTGAACAGCGACTAAGTCTCCCGGGTGTGTCGGAAGGGCCTTTTGTGTTGAAGCAATTTGATGGCAAGCATGGCAATGATCACCTCAAAGAGACTCGCAAGGATCAGCTGATAGTATGTGAGAATATCAATGTTTTTGGTGGTGTAGCCAATGGTGGCGACAGCAACCTGCAGTGTCAACGGCATGGAGAGGGAGAGGGCCACCATAACAGCACCGCGCTTGTCGATCAGTGACTGGAGGAAAAACGCTGCGAGCATTCGGATACCCAAAACCAGCGCGGTAATGGTCAGCGCCCCGGTGATGATGGCCGGAGTGCGCAAAGAGCCCAGATCGAATGACGCACCAACGTGCATAAAAAAGAGAGGGACCAGCAGGCCGAACCCCAGACTTGACAGTTTGGCTTCGAGCTCTTTTTCGTGATGGAAAAAGGCGGAGATGGCCACTCCGGCGATGAACGCACCCAACGCAAGTTCCAGGTGCAGCAGGAGCATGACCGCAATGAGAATAAAAAACAGGGCCATGGCCAGGCGGACATCCTGGTCGGAGGTACCGAAGCGGGGCATGAGGATCGATTTGAATTCTGGATACCACCAAAAGAGAAGATGCAACAGGCGGTAGAGAAGATAAATGCCGAGGATGAACATCAGGAGATACCCCATCTCTACTGCAAGTTTGATCCCGAAGCCGACCGTACTGGCCGCATCCAGGATGGTCAGAGTGGTGATGCTGAGGATCTCGCCCAGCACGCCGACCATAAAAGCAAGTTGAAGCCACGGAGTCTCTTTGCCGTAGGTCTTGGACAGCGAAGCGAGCAGCCCGATGGAAACCAGCGGAAGGGAGAGGATAATGATCGGGTTAAGATCGAGCACTACCCCGCTGATACCGGCAAGAATCCCCAGAGATACGACGAACAAAAGTGCTTTTTTCAGGGTGCTTCCCGAGCTGCCGGTAATTTGTTTCAGGTTTACCTCCAGACCGGCCAGAAACATCAAATAGAGAAAACCGATGTTGGCGACAAGATCAAAATACTCATGGGAGCGTATCAGGCCGGAATAGGCAAGAAGGGACCCCAGAATGATCTCAACAGGCGCCATCGGCATACGGAGGATCTTGGCGACAAAAGGGGAGAGCCAGATAGCAGCAGAGAGGGTCAACAGGAGGGTTACATCGGTCATCGCTGTGATACCCGGATGATCTGATAGATGCTGTGCAGGTCATAGACGCGGTAGCGACCGGGTTGCTTGCGATGCTCTCCCCCGTAGCTGAGGACAAGCCCCTGTTTGCGTGCGCGGTTGACCCAGCCGATGAACAAACCGCTGTGTTCAACCCCTCCGTAGCTGTGATTAATGTAATAGAGCCAATCACCCGGTCGAATCTTGTTCGGTTGGGCGTAAGGGCCGTGTCTGCCTGCCCGGTAAACGGTACGGCGTTTGGCTGGGGGGTATCCGGCCCGGGTAAAGGCAGCATCAAGATAGTCCCAGCATGATCCGCGGACAATCACCCCCCGCGTAACCATTCGATGGGCAGCATTCAGAACCCTGCGTGCCGGAGGTGCAGCCTGGGTACGGGCCTGTGCGATCACGGAGGCGTAGTGGGTCTGTGCGTGCGATCGGGCTGCCAATGTGCCACCCGTTATCAGCAAAGCAAAAAGAATACCACGCAAGATTATCCTTGATCTTTAGCGGTGTGCGTTTGCAGTACGTACCCCTGTCCGACAATGTTTTCGATCAGGTTCGGATCAGTTTTCTGACGAAAACGATTGATGAATACCCGCAGCCGTTCATCGGAGACATTCTCCTCCTCCCAAAGAAGATTCTTGATGTTATCCGTAGTGAGGAAGTAGTTGGGGCTGGCAATTAGATGAGAAATAAAGAGGTTTTCCCGCCGGCTCAGGCGCACCATGCTTTTGTGTCTAAAAAGTTTTTTCCCCTCACGGTCGAAATGGAAGGGGGGCAAGAGAGGGACAAGATGAGCTTTTTTGATTTTTTTTACCAGTGAGCAGATAACCTCCAGCAGTTCATCCGGATCAAACGGTTTGATCAGGTATTTGGTGACCCCGATGTCGATCGCTTCAAGAAGATACTCCTTTTCGCTGTAGGCACTCAAGATCACGATAGGCAGATCGGGGTTTTTTTCATGGAGGATTGCGCCCATTTCCAGTCCGTTCATGCGGGGCATAGTGATGTCGGTGATGACCATATCGGGTTGAAGCTCCTGTGCTTTCTTGAGCCCTTCCTCACCATCGGAGGCTATGGCGAAATACCGAAAATGATCGCCGATTGCATCCCGCAGGAGACGGGCGAGATTTTGCTCGTCCTCTACGAGAAGGACCGAGAGATTTCGGAGATATTGTGTGCAGGTCATGGGCGGTCTGTCTCCTCGTGTGTCTTGATCGGAAGGGTTAGGGAAAAACAGGCCCCCTCCCGGGTGTTGGTGATGGTCAAAATACCATTGAGACTTTTTTCAACAATGAGTTTGGACATGAACAATCCGAGTCCGGTACCTTGTGTGGCGTGTTTGGTGGTGAAATAGGGCTCAAAGATCTCTCCCTGGATCGCTTCGGGGACGCCACCGGCATTGTCTTCGACGGTAATGATAGCATGCCCATCCTTTTGGGCAACCGTCAGATGGATGTTTCGATCCTTACTTCGCTGAGCGATGAGTGCGTCTTTGGCGTTTTGGAGGAGATTGAGCAGCACCTGGGTCAGTTCATTCTGGATCCCGAGAATGGTGATGTTCTCATCCGCATCCAGCGTCAGACGTATGGACTCTTTTTTGAGAGCCTTGTTCATGAGGGCGAGTGCGTTTTGGAGACTCGCATGGGGGGGGAAGGGCTCCTTCTCTTTGCCGGGTTTGAAGAAATTTTGAAAATCATCAATGGTCTGGGACATGGACTGAATGACCCTGTGTGCATCTTGATGAAGGGTGAGAACTTCATCGGTCCGCCCCTGGGTTCCGGCTTTTTTCAGATTGTAAAGCAGGAGGTTGAGTTCGGTAAGCGGTTGGCGCCACTGATGGGCGATGTTGGCCATCATTTGTCCCAGTGAAGCAAAACGGGATTGCCACAGGAGCATCTCCTGTTTTTCCTGCAGCTGCATCTGCAGCTCCATCTCCTTGGTGACATCGTAGCGGATGGCGATGAACTCTTCGATCTCTCCGTCGGCGTTGAGGATGGGTGTTATGGTGGTATTAACATAAAAGGTGCTGCCGTCTTTGGCGAGATTTTTGACGGTGGCATGGTAGGTTTGTTTGTCGAGGATCGCATCCCACAGACGCTGAAAGGTCTCGGTAGGTACATCGGGATGGCGGACAATGTTGTGATCCCGGCCGATGAGCTCTTCGCGGCTGTACCCCGAGATATTACAGAACTCATCATTGACAAACGTGATGATCCCGTGAATGTCGGTACGGGAGACAATGTTGGAGCTTTCGATTGCTTCTTTGTATTGGTCGTGCATGGGAAGTATTTTAGCGAAATAATGTCAATAAAAAGGGCAGATACCTGGGTCTGTCCCTACGCGTCGGGTTCGATCTTGTGTTTGCACTTGAAACACTGGTAGACCTCTTTGCCGCGCAGGGTTTTTTTGCCCATGAGGTAGCCGCATTCGGGGCACTTTTTGTCCACCGGCTCAAAGTTGGCGATGAATTTGCATTTGGGATAGTTGGTGCAGCCAAAAAACGTGCCGCGCCGCCCCTGGCGCTCCTGAAGCGTACCGCCGCATTCGGGGCAAGGGACGTCGAGCTCACGGGGGGCGACGAGGGGTTTGGCGTTTTTGCATTTGGGGTACGCCGAGCAGGCGAGGAACTTGCCCCGGCGGCCGTTTTTGATCACCATGGGGCTGCCGCATTTGTCGCATACCTCATCGGTCTTTTCGGGCGGTTCGGGTTCGTCGCCGTCGATGTTGCGGGTGTATTTGCATTTGGGGAAGTTGGAGCAGGCGATGAACTCCCCGTAGCGCCCTTTGCGCAGGAGCAGTTCGCTGCCGCACTGGGGGCAGTTTTCTCCGGTAGGGATGGCGACTTTGAGCGACTTGATCTCTTGTTTGCCTTTGGCGACCTTCTCCATAAATGGTGCGTAAAAATCAGCAAGAACCTTTTGCCAGTCGGCTTTGCCTTCGGCAATACGGTCGAGTGTCTCTTCCATGGTGGAGGTAAATCCGCTATCGACGATCTCGGGAAAATGTTTTTCCAGCAGTTCAATGACGGTAAAGGCGATCTCGGTGGGGTGGATCCGCTTTTTTTCGATCTCGATGTATTTGCGGGTCTGGAGGATCGTCACCGTCGGTGCGTAGGTGCTCGGACGGCCGATGCCGAGGCTTTCGAGTTTTTTGATGAGGCTTGCTTCGTTGTAGCGAGCCGGGGGCTCGGTGAAATGCTGCTGGGCTTCGATCTTGTCCAGCGTGACGTTTTGTCCCTCTTTGAGTTCGGGCAGGAGGCGGTCTTTTTCGTTGTAGCCGGTGACACGGTAAAAGCCGTCGAAGAGCATCTTGCGTCCGGTGGCTTTGAACACGGATCGCTCACCCCCAAACAGGATCGTCTGGGTCTCAAACTGTGCTTCGGTCATCTGGCATGCCAGAAAGCGGCTGTAGATAAGACGGTAGAGCTTGAGCTCATCGCTGGCCAGATACTGTGCGGCCATCTCGGGGGTGAAATCGACCCGGGTAGGGCGAATTGCCTCGTGCGCCTCTTGAGCCCCTTTGGATTTGGAGGCGTAAAATTTGGGTTTGGCGGGGAGGTATTTGTCGCCATAGGTACCGCCGATGAAGTCACGTGCGGCGGCCACGGCTTCTTTGGCGAGGTTGAGGCTGTCGGTACGCATGTAGGTGATCAGTCCCATGGTGCCCTTATCGGTCTTGACCCCTTCGTAGAGCTTCTGGGCGACCATCATGGTCTTTTTGGGTGAGAAGCCCAGCTGAGTCGATGCCGACTGCTGCAGTGTCGAGGTCATGAAGGGCGGTGGGGTTTTGGTCTTGCGCTTGGCGGTCTCAATCGAGGTAACGGTAAAGGATTCGGCGTTGGCCGAGTCGACGATCAGGCTGGCGGACTCTTCGTCCTTGAGGGTCATTTTGTCGATCTTCTTCCCCTCGTAGCTGTAGATTGAGGATTCGATGCTTTTTTCAAAAAGTGCGTCGATTGTCCAGTACTCCTCGGGCTTGAATGCCTTGATTTCCCGTTCACGGTCGACGACGATTTTCAGCGTCGAGCTCTGGACGCGTCCGGCGGAGAGACCTTTTTGGATTTTGGAAGCCAACAGCGGGGAGAGCTTGTATCCGACGATCCGGTCAAGCAGGCGACGGGTCTGCTGGGCATCGACACTCTCCATGTCAATGGTGCGGGGATTTTCGAGTGCATGGGCGATGGCACTCTTGGTGATCTCGTGAAAAACGATCCGGGGCAGCTCGGAAGGTTCCCTTCCGATTGCTTTGGCGATGTGATAGCCGATCGCCTCCCCTTCGCGATCCTCATCCGTCGCGATGTAGACGGTGTCGGCCTCTTTGGCAAGTTTTTTGAGCTCTTTGACGGTGGCAGCAGCCTCTTTGGGGATGGAGTATTTGGGGACGAAAGTACCGTCATCCTCGATGGTGATCCCGAAGGTACTTTTTGGGAGGTCGCGAATGTGACCTTTTGAGGCGACGACCTTGTATCCTTTGCCCAGAAAATTGCTGATGGTGCGGGCTTTGGCGGGGGACTCGACGATGATGAGATTGCTCATGGTGCTACTTTTATAGGGAGATTGGACGGCATTGTAGCACAAAAACTCTAAATGGGGGAGAGAAAAGCAACCCGTGACAACCTCGTGACCAAAAATTTTATGGCATAAAAAGGGAGCATTATAGCTTAACTCCTGGCAAATACCAGCACAGAAAATCCCATAAACGCAGAACCCGTCAGTCGGTTAAATGCCTTGGCGTATTTGCGCACCAACCCATTACCTTTTTCGCCGATCAATCCATAGAAAAGCAATGCCGCCAGAGAACACCCCATCATTGTAATCACCAGGACAGAGAACTGAAACATAAAGCTTCTGCTCTGATCGATAAAAGGGATGAAAAGAGCGGAAAAAAAGACAAGCGCTTTTGGGTTGGCCAGGGTGATGCCCAGACCTCTGAAAAAAAGAGAACCTTTGCTCGGCGGGGCTTCTTCGCCTTCGATCGTTTCTGAAGCAAAAAAGAATGCTTGAACCCCCAGATACAAAAGATACGTACCGCCCACATAGCGAAGCACAGTAAACACAATCGGAGATTTTTCCAGGACAACCCCCAGTCCAAACCCTGCCAAAATGGCAAGAAAAAGCAGGCCGGCCAATACACCAACAATCAAGGGCATGGTGTGTTTGAGCCCCCGGGACGCACTCTCCTTGAGAACCGCGACAATGCTCGGACCCGGACTCAAAGAAGCCAAGAGGCTGATGGTGAAAAAAAGTATCCAGTTTTCAATATTCATATATCATTTTTCCGGTTGACTTCGCAGTCGATACCCCACCCCAAAATGCGTCTCGATCAGCTCTGGGGAGGTCTTGGCGCGGATACGACGGACAAGGGAGCGAAGGCGTTCGTCTCCGGTGTCGGCATCGCCCCAGAGGGCGGCTTTGATCTCCGGGGTCTCCATCGTGAAGTCCGGGGCGGTGGCGAGGAGCCCGATGAGGTGGACTTCTCGGGGGCTGAGCGCGACCCGGCGACCGTGTTTGAGGAGGAGGTCGCTGTGGGGATTGAACGCATAGGGCTCCACCAGCGGGATGATGCGGCCTGTCTGGAACTCCTCAGCCAGCGATTCGAGGGCTTCGATGAGGCGGTCGGGGTCAAAGGGCTTGGTGAGGTATTTGGCGACGCGGGCATCGATGGCGCGCATCAGGTGTTCGGGCTGGTTGTACGCCGTGAGGATCAGGACGGGAGTATCGGGGGCTTCGCGGTGGATCGCGGTGGCCATTTCCAGCCCGTCCATCCGGGGCATCATGATGTCGGCCACCACGAGATCAGGGTGCCATTCGCGAAAAAGCGCCAGACTCTCCTCTCCGTCATGTCCCAGGCGGCAGGTGCCGAAATGCTCCCCCACCAGCTTCTGCAGCATTCCCCCCAACCGGGGTTCATCTTCGGCGACGAAGACTTTGAGCGGACGGGTACGGTGGCGGGGATGCATGGGTCAGGCCTGCTCCTTGAGGATGCGTGGCAGCGTGATGCCGGTTTGGCTTTGGTATTTACCCTTGCGGTCGGCATACGTCGTCTCGCATGCCTCGTCTCCCTGGAGGAAGAGCACCTGCGCGATCCCTTCGTTGGCGTAGATCTTGGCCGGGAGCGGAGTGGTGTTGGAGATCTCGATGGTGATGTGCCCCTCGAAGCCGGGCTCAAACGGCGTGACGTTGACGATGATGCCGCAGCGCGCGTAAGTGCTTTTGCCCAGACAGATCGCCAGCGTATCGGAGGGCATCTTGAAATACTCGATGGTGCGTGCCAGCGCGAAAGAGTTGGGCGGCACGATGCACACATCGCCCTTGAAATCGACGACGTTGTTTTCGTTGAAATCCTTGGGATCGACCACCTCGGCGTTGATGTTGGTGAAGATCTTGAACTCATCGGCCACCCGGATGTCGTACCCGTAGCTGCTCAGCCCGTAGCTGACGATGTCTTTGGCGACCAGATCATCGCTGAAGGGGGTGATCATTCCGTGTTCGAGTGACATCTCCCTGATCCATTTATCCGATTTTAGTCCCATTTTGATCCTTTTTTATCTATTTTTTATCCAAAACAGTTGCTTTTGGTCCTGTTTTTCGTCATTATGTGTATTTAGGCGCATTGGCTTGATAGTTAGATTATGGTATTATATCCAATTAAAAATTTCAGGAGAGATAGAGATGAAACTCGATGAGATCAAAGAGCTTGCCCGAATATTTGGTAAGAGCAAATTGGACAAAATGAAGATCAAGATGAAGGATTTTGAACTCGAGATGGAAAAAGGAGGACAGTCTCCTGCGGCTGCGGCCCCGGCGGCTTCAACTCCGACTCAGGCTCCGGCGGCGTCAACGCCGGCTACCCCCACCCGTGACACAGCAACGCCTCCGACCGGTGAGACGATCAATTCTCCAATGGTGGGGACATTCTATGCTTCTCCCTCTCCCGACGCTCCGCCGTTTGTCAAGATCGGCGACAAGGTCAAAAAAGGACAAACACTCTGCATTCTTGAGGCGATGAAAATCATGAACGAACTTGAAGCCGAATACGACTGCACCATTGTCGATGTGCTCGTCGAAGATGGTGAAGCGATCGAATACGACAAGCCCCTCTTTGTGATTGAGAAGCACTGATCATGGTCGAGCGTAAGGAGATCAGACGGATTCTCATTGCCAACCGGGGAGAGATTGCTCTGCGGGCGATCCGTACGATCAAGGAGATGGGCAAAGAGGCGGTTGCGGTCTATTCGACCGGCGACCGGGATGCGGGCTATCTGCGTTTTGCCGATGCGGCGATCTGCATCGGAAGCGAAAAGAGCAGCGACAGCTACCTGAGCATTCCGGCGATCATCTCTGCTGCTGAGCTGAGCGGCTGCGATGCGATCTTTCCGGGATATGGATTTTTGAGTGAAAATCAAGACTTTGTTGAGATATGCAAACACCATGGACTGACGTTTATCGGCCCCAGTGTTGCGGTGATGCAGTTGATGAGCGACAAATCCAAGGCCAAACAGGTAATGGCTGAAGCAGGCGTACCGACCATTCCGGGCAGCGACGGTGCGGTATCAAATGCCAAAGCCGCCCGCAAACTGGCCGATGAGATGGGTTATCCTGTGATACTCAAGGCCGCAGCGGGCGGCGGCGGACGCGGGATGCGCGTCGTTGAAGAGCCTGATCGCATGGAGCAGGCGTTTATGGCATGCGAATCGGAGGCGATTGGAGCTTTTGGGGACGGGACACTGTACATGGAGAAATTCATCGAAGCGCCTCGTCATGTCGAGGTGCAGATCATGGGTGACAGCCACGGCAACGCGATCCATCTGGGGGAGCGGGACTGCTCAATGCAGCGGCGACATCAGAAGCTTATAGAGGAGTCTCCGGCCCAGGTGCTGGACAGCTCCAGACGCAAAGAGCTGCATGAAGCCGCAGTGAGGGCCACCAGGCATATTGGATATGAAAATGCAGGTACGTTTGAATTTTTGGTAGATAAAAACAACGATTTTTATTTCATGGAGATGAACACCCGACTGCAGGTTGAGCACTGTGTCAGCGAAGAGGTCAGCGGGCTGGATATCATCGAATGGATGATACGTATTGCCGAAGGAGACAAACTGCCGTCTCAAGATGAGATCGAGCTCAAAGGCCATGCGATCGAGTGCCGCATCACGGCCGAGGATCCGGTGAGTTTCCTGCCAAGCCCCGGCAAGATCGTCAAATGGATCGCCCCGGGAGGCAAGGATGTCCGCATCGACACCCATGCTTTCTGCGGCTATACGATCCCGTCCCATTACGACTCGATGATCGGCAAGCTCATTGTCTGGGCTCCGACCCGAGAGAAGGCGATCGCCAAGATGCAACGCGCGCTCGATGAGTTCGAAGTCGAGGGGGTACGCACCACGATCGCCTTCCACCAGAAGATGATGCGCAATCCCGATTTTCGTACCAACAATTTCGATACGAAGTATCTTGAGGATTATAAAGGGTAAAATCTTGTTCTATAGAGGATCAAGATGGGTGTTGTGAGGGCACAACACCCTACGCGTTACCATCAAAAACATACAAATCCGTAGGGTGCTGTGTTGTCCCCACAGCACCGATAACACATACAAATATCACAAAGGTTTCGATTATGACAGTTACCCGTTTCGCCCCATCTCCTACCGGCTATCTCCACGTCGGCGGTCTGCGTACTGCGCTTTTCTCATGGCTGACGGCCAAACACAACAACGGCACATTCCTCCTGCGGATCGAGGACACCGATCTGAGTCGCAATTCCAAAGAGGCTCTTGAGGCGATCATCAAGGCTTTTGAGTGGGTAGGGCTGGACTATGACGGTGAGGTGGTATACCAATCGCAGCGTTTTGATCTGTACAAACAATACATCGACCAGCTCCTGGCGGAGGGCAAAGCGTACAAGTGTTACATGACCAAAGAAGAGCTTGATGCCCTGCGCGAAGAGCAGCAGGCGCGCGGGGAGCGCCCCCGGTACGACGGCCGCTACCGTGACTTTACCGGCACGCCTCCTGCCGGGGTCGATCCGGTGATCCGCATCAAAGCTCCCCGAGAGGGGGTGATTGCCTTCGAGGATCAAAGCAAAGGACACATTGAGATCGCTGCCGATGAGGTGGATGATTTTATCATCGCCCGCAGTGACGGCACCCCGACCTACAACTTCGTCGTAGCGATCGATGATGCGACGATGGGGATCACCGACGTGATCCGAGGCGACGATCATCTCTACAACACTCCCAAACAGATCGTCGTCTACCGTGCGCTGGGGTTTGACCTGCCGCGCTTTTGCCATGTCGCGATGATCAACAACGAGCAGGGGAAGAAGCTCTCCAAACGCGACGGAGCGACCGACGTGATGGAGTACAAAGCACAAGGCTACCTCCCCGAGGCATTGCTCAACTTCCTTGTCCGTCTGGGCTGGAGCCACGGTGATCAGGAGATCTTTTCTCTTGAGGAGATGGTAGCACTCTTTGATCCGGCGGATATCAACCGCTCTGCTTCGAGCTACAATCTCGACAAACTCCTCTGGCTCAACGCACACTACATCAAAGCGTCCTCCGATGAGAAGCTTATCAGACTGCTTCAAGACTTCGGTGTTGACTTAACGGACAACCCCAAAGCTTCTGCGATTTTGGCTGCCACCAAAGAGAGGGGCAAAACCCTCGTCGAGCTGGCCGAGCAGATCAGATTGATCACCGAGGCTCCCACTGAGTACGACGAAAAAGCGGTCAAAAAAGCTTTCAAAGGCGAAGCAGCGGAGATCCTGACCGACTTTGTCGCCATGCTGCGCGAAGCCAACCCCCAAACCCAGTCTGAATACCACGACGTTATGCAAGTCATCGTCGCCAAACGGGAGATCGGTTTTGGTAAGATCGGGATGCCGCTGCGGGTTGCCTTGCTGGGCAGCATGACCGGTGCCGGGATGGATGAGGTGATGGCGATCCTGGGTGTGGAGGAGACGGTAAAGAGAATCGAGCAGGCGATTGCAGCTCTCGCATAGAGCAGATACAGAATCTGCCCCTACGCGGGTTTTGCTCGCAAAAACTTCTTCAACCCCCGCTTTGCTTTCCAATCCATCTCATAATGGATATGCTCCAGATACCACAGGAGCTGAGCTGGGGTTATACCCCGTTTGGCGGCTTCTTGCTTGAGGATGTATTGCGGGATGCGGACGCGGGTGTGGGCGAAACGTTTGGCCAGTTTGCGGATTGCTTTGCCGTGGCGGTTGTAGCACAAACGGGCAAAGACAAACGGCAAACCTGTCTGCTTGTGCCATGCTTCGGCCAGATCGATCCCTTCTCCGCCGTTGAGATAGTAGTGCAGAGCAGCATCGCCGATGAGAACACGGCCGTGCAGATCGAGGAGGCGGGCGAGACGGTTGGAGGTGGCTGAGGCCGGGTCGGTCGCTTCGGCTTCGGGGAGGACGAAAACGGAGTAAACTTTTTTGTGGGCGATGATCCCAAGATCGGTGCAGACAAACCGTGGGGAGTGGATACTGGAGATAAACGCGGCGTTGACTTCGCCCCGATGCAATGAAGCATTGATTTGAGAGGGAACAGCACGCTTGTAGCGAAAGGCCATTTTGGCTCCGTTGTGGCGGAGATAGCGTTTGAGAAAGAGCTGAAACGGCAAAAGATTGAGATAGCTGATGGAGCCAAACAGCATGCTTTCTCCTCTTTTTATGGGTATGTTAAGGGCAATTATATCCAACCCCAATTATAATCCCATAACATACAGTGGCGAGGTGCGCCATTGGAGGCAAATACTCTGGCGTTCGCTAATGCGCGCGCACCCATCGGGCCTGAAGCGCTCACTTGTCGCATTTGCCCCCAATGGTTCCTTGCACGCAAAGGCAAAAACATGGTAACAGTAGAATTTCTCGGCCCCATCGGCAAGCCCCCCATGGAGGCGGAGGCCGCTTCGCTTTCCGAGCTGGCTGCGGTACTCAAAAGTGTCGAAGGGGTCTCGGACTGGCTGGGGACGTCGGCGGTTGCGATCAACGATACGATGACGACCGATCCCGATGCACCGCTCAAAGATGGGGACAAAGTCTCCATTTTGCCTCCGGTATGTGGGGGGTAACAAGATGGAACTGCACAACGGCCCTTTGGACGTCAAAGAGATTTTTGGCCGCTGGCTTGATGAGCACAGCGGAGACAACTACGGTGCGTTTATCCCTTTTGTGGGGATCATTCGCGAGGAAGGAGGGATCGAAGCGTTGAGTTTTGATATTTATGAGCCGATCCTTCGCAGTTGGTTTGATGTGTGGCAGGAGCGGGCACGCGCGCGTGGGGCGATCGTCAAATTTGCCCATGCCTTCGGCGATGTCCCGGTGCATACGTCCTCGTATATTTCTGCGGTCTTTTCGCCTCAGCGGCGGGTGGCACTGGAATTGATCGACGCATTTGTAGAGGACTTCAAGGCCAACGCCCCGATCTGGAAATACGACGTCATCGGCGGCAAGCGGATCTATGCAGAGGATCGCAGCACCCCGATGGACGGCGCAGGCATCCTGGTGTAGGGTGCATCTGCCAACGCACCAATCAAAATCAAAGGAACTCCCATGGCTCCCAAACGAACAATGATGCACTACGACGAATCGATGGCGATCCTCAAGAGCGTTACGGTGGGAAAACCCCGGGCACATTACCGTTATCTGACGGAAACCCCCGGATTTGTACTGGCAGAAGACATCGTTGCCGACAGCAATATGCCCGAATTTCCCACATCGGGGATGGACGGGTATGCGGTACGCCATGCCGATCTGGCTCGGGGGCGGCTGCGGGTAACAGGAGACAACCCTGCCGGCAGCGATCTTAAAGAGATCGTTCGCCCCGGTGAGTGTATCAAGACCTTTACCGGCTCACTGATGCCTGAGGGTTCCGACACACTGATCCCGATCGAAAATGTCACGGTCGAGGGGGAGGATATCCTCATTGATGAACTGGTTCCTTTTGGCCATGCTGTGCGTCCGGTAGGGGAAGCCTACACTCAGGGGGAGGTACTGATCCCGCGCAGCACGGAGATTGGATTTGCACAGATCGGAGTGATGGCGGGGCTTAACATCGAAAAACCGATGGTGTTTGACAAACCGATCGTTGCCGTATTGTCCACCGGGAGTGAATTGCTTCAGCTGGGAGAGGAACAGACCAGTGACGCGCAGATTCGCAGTACCAATAACTACACCATCGAAGCGATTGTCAACCGTTATGGCGGGGAAGCACTGCGGCTGGAGAGTCCCCGGGATGACCATGAAGGGACCCTGAACGCTATGGCCGACGCGGTGGAGCGCAGCGACATCGTCGTCACCACCGGCGGCGTGAGCGTGGGAGACTACGATTTTGTCAAGGATGTCATCGGAGAGCTGGGCTTCGAGGTGCTGTTCCGGGGGGTGCGGATCAAACCGGGCCAACACATTGTCCTGGCACGCCGCGAGGATAAGTTTATCCTCGCACTACCGGGCTTTGCCTACTCATCGACCGTTACGTCCCTTCTCTATCTGTTGCCGCTGATGGGCAAGTTTGCCCACCGGGATCTGCATCTGTCCATGGTCAAGGCTACGTTGCGTGAGCCGTTTGTCAAGCGGGCGAAAAAGGCAGAGTTTACCGCCTGCAATGTCACGCTTGAGGCAGGACGATACTTTGTCGACTTTGTCGGCAAAAAGATCGGTACCAGCGCGATTCTTACGAACATGCTTGGCAGCACCGGTCTCCTCTATACAACCGAAGAGGAGAGCAGCAAAGCTGTTGGTGAAGAGGTGAACCTGATCCTTTATTGAATCACGTGTGTCGACAGGCACGTACGCGCGAGTGCATTTTGAGATAGTGTGCAAGTTGTGCGGCGGTAGTGCAGCCGCTTTCGAGAGCTTCCCGGATCAGTTTTTTGTCGGTTTTGATGTTCATGTTTTCTCCTTTTTGTCTTCAGAAATATATCATACTTATAAATAAATACCTAAAAATATGTCAAATTGTCATACTTTTAGGTAAAAAATGTTAATATTTGACAAACTTAATAAAAAGAGGAGCAAAAATGGTCCCGTTTCATGAAGCGATCGATAAAATAAAGGATATTCTATCAAGCAAAAAAATCGGCGGCAAGGTCTTCGACAAAGATGTGGCTAACGAACTGGGGATTCCGCAGCCCACCTTTGCAACAATGAAAAAACGCGGCGCGATACCCTATAAAGAGATCATGGAGTTTTGCGCACGCAAAAAGATCAGCATCAACTGGCTCTTTTTTGATCAGTCGGCCGAGATGCTTCTTGAGGAGACCAACAAATTTTTCACTGTTCGCTACTTTGCCGATATCCGTGCCAGCGCCGGAGGCGGAGCAGAAGTGTTTGACGAAGGCTACGAGACGATCACGATTGATGAGACGGTGATGCGCAACATGGTGGGATTTGGCAACACCGAACTCGAGGCGATCCATGTCGACGGCGAGTCGATGGAGCCGACCCTGCAGGATGGATCGATTGTCTTCCTCGACCGCACTCAGACCGACATCAACAAAGACGGCATCTTCATCGCCGCCACCACGGCGGGGCTCTTTATCAAACGGATCCGCCAACGCGTCGATGGGATGGTGGAGCTGATTTCAGACAACCACGCCTATTCGCCCGAGGTGTTGGCTCCGGATGAGGTTTCGATCGTCGGAAAGGTTG
>CAYSQV010000013.1:0-15185 GCA_964433295.1 uncultured Nitratifractor sp.
GCAGAAAACGGACAAACATCAAAATCCAAAGGGAAAAAAGAGTACCTCAAAGGGTGGATCCCCTACCGTTACAAGCGTTATGCGGTTTACATCGCTGCGACGGCCATCGCCCTGGTATTGCCGTGGATCACCATCAACGGCAACCACTTTTTCCTGCTCAACTTTGACCACAAAAAGCTTCACCTGTTTTTTACAGCCTTTGACATGCAGGAGCTTTACCTGATGCCCTTTATCCTCATGCTTTTGTTTCTCGGGATTTTCGCGGTGACGGCGGTGGGGGGCCGGGTCTGGTGCGGCTGGGCCTGCCCCCAGACGATCTTTCGCGTGATCTATCGGGATCTGATCGAGACCAAGATCCTCAAGATGCGCAAGCGGATTGCCAACAAGCAGCAGGAACCCGATATGTCCAAACCGATCAACCAGTTCAAAAAGCTGATCGCCATCCTCATTTGGTCGGTACTGGCATTGATCGCCGCTGCCGACTTCATGTGGTATTTCGTGCCGCCGGAGGAGTTCATGCAGTACATCCAGCATCCGGGTGATCATGCGGTGCTGCTGGGATTTGTGATCGGATTGGCTCTTTTTATCATTGCCGATATCGTCTTTATCAAAGAGAATTTCTGTATCTATATCTGTCCCTACAGCCGTGTTCAGTCGGTGCTGTACGATGACGATACGATCATGGCGATCTACGATCCGGGGCGCGGCGGCGAGATCTATACCGGCCACGGCAACGACCGCCACAAACAGTACGACAAGAAAAAAGACCTCCTGGCCGACAACCCCAACGCCGAGTGTGTAGCCTGCGAGGCGTGTGTGACGGTCTGTCCGACCCACATTGATATCCGAAAGGGTCTTCAGCTGGAGTGCATCAACTGCCTGGAGTGTGTCGATGCGTGTACAACAGTGCAGGCGGCTTTTGAGCGTCCCAGCCTGGTCCAGTGGGCGAGTGAGCACGAGATATACGAAGGGGGCAAGACCCGCTACACCCGCCCCAAGGTTTTGGCCTATTTCGGAGCGCTGGCGCTGGTTCTCGTGGCGTTGTTTGCAATGGGCAGCACCAAGGAAAATATGTTGCTCAATATCAACAAATCGACCCGTCTCTACAAGATCACCGATGACGGAAAAGTACAGAACGACTACATTTTCCTGTTTCAGAATACTGACCGCAAGGATCACGACTACTTTTTCGAGATCGTCGATCAAAAGGATATCAAGATCGTCCGTCCCAAAGAGAAGTTTCATCTGGCTGCCGGCAAAAAGAAAAAGAAGGTTGTGATATTCCAAACCGACAAACTACTGGTCAAAAACAACCAAAAAGACACGCCGCTTCCGATCACCATCAAAGCGTATGCCGTGGACGATCCGAAAAACATTGTTGTCTTCCGCAAGACCATTTTTGGGTTCCCGCGTCTGGATATTCTAGAGAAAAAGCGTACGCAGATCAAGCGCTGAGGCGAAAAGCTGCCGCCATCCGGGCGGCAGAGGAGAGGTGCATAATTATTTCTTGAGCGCTTCGCACCATTCGGTCATGGTCTCCTGGAGGAAAGGAGCCGGAGCGTTCATGAACGTGACAGTGAACTTGTCGGTGTGTTCGATCACCGAGATGCTGCGGGGGCGTACGCCGGCGAGTTGAGGGATTGAGATATCGGGACCGAAACAAAAGATCGCCATCTTGACATCGGTGATGTCGCCGGCGATGTTGCCCTGCGGCAGATTGCTGGTATGGCTGTAGTGGTCAAATGTCGCGATGTAGGTCGCCATGGGATGGGCCTCGACCTGCTCTTTGATGTAGGCGACCGCCTCATCGGCCGTGGGGAAACGTGCCTCGTCTTTGGCGATCTCCATCGATTGGATGTTGTATTGTCCGAGTGTCATGGGTGTCATCATAATGCTGTTCCTTTGGATGGGGATAAATGGGAAAAATTGGCAAAAGTACGCCGTCCGGCGCCCCGTTTGCGAGCGCATTATATCTATTTTTTCTGAAGCGATATCGTCTCAGGTTTGCAGCGCGATGAACAAAGAAGTACGCGCGATACTTACCCGTCCGAAAAGATCCATCAGTCTGTCAGGGTCGAGTTTGACATACCGATGTACTTTGCGATAGAGGTGGGGGATGTCTTCCTGGCAGATCAGCTCATCAAAATCGTGTTCGATCCGTTCCAGTGCCAGCAGATTCTCTTTGCATCGGCTTCGCTGGAGGCGATTGAGGTTTAGACGATCTCCTTCGTTGTGCAGGCGATGTCTGATGTAGCGCAGACGGACAAAAAAATCCTTGAGCTCCGCTTCGAGTTCGCGTGTTTCACATTGGCTGATAGAGGAGAGATAGTGCATTCAGGCTCCTTTGCAAGATCAGTATGATTCATTATAGAGCGTTCGCCCTTAAAGAAAAATCATGGATGCAAAAGGAAAAAAGTGGAAACATCTTTATTGTGCCGGGGAAAGTTCTGGCAGAGAGGAAGGGATTCGAACCCTCGATAGGTTGCCCTATACACGCGTTCCAGGCGTGCGCCTTCGACCACTCGGCCACCTCTCTATGTTTGGGGGCGCCATTATAGCCGATGTTTGATAAAAGAGCTATTAGATTTGGTCTGCTATAATGCGTTTGCCTCTTGTTAGACCTGTGCAACGGACGTGCGGGACAACGGGTCAGGATGGGAACATAGCAGCCCACCCCGCCCGCCCGGGTGCCGCAGGGATCTGGCGGGAGGTTTCTTTTTTTCTTTTCCCTATTTTTCCCTATTTTTCTCTTTTTTGGATGGTCATGTCGGTGACGTGCAGAGTCACTGTGGACGTGTTTTGCTCCCCTGCGCTACCTAAATGCTATAAAAACATCCTATAATAGTGGCAGCAAAACCACAAAAGGAGCTACACAATGAAAAAGACAACAGGAACAAAGGTTGTTTGGGCGATGTTGTTGGCGCTCTCCGCGGCATGGGGCGGAGAGCGGGCACTGGTACGCGGCAACGGGGCTGAGCCGCAGACGCTGGATCCGACATTGGGAGAGGGGGTGCCCGGGGCGATGATCCGGGGCGACCTCTTTGAGCCTTTGATGCGGACCGACCGTGACGGCAAGGTGGTACCGGGGCAGGCGGCATCGTATACCATCAGCGATGATCAGAAGGTCTACACCTTCAAGATCCGCAAAGACGCCGTTTGGTCCAACGGGGACAAGGTCACGGCCAAAGATTTCGCGTACAGCTTCAAGCGGGCGGTCGATCCCAAGACCGCAGCACCCTATGCCTGGTATGTCAAGATACTGGGCATCGAAAACGCAAGCGACATTGTCGCAGGCAAAAAATCTCCCGATACGCTCGGGGTCAAGGCATTGGACGATGAGACGCTGCAGATCACGCTGGCCAAACCGATCCCGTATCTCCTGAAAGGACTGGCGCATGGTGTGATGGCGCCGATCCCGCAAAAGGCGGTTGAAACATTCGGCAACAAATGGACCCAGCCGGCCAACATCGTCACCAATGGCGCCTACCGGCTCAAAGAGTGGGTAGTGAATGAGAAGATCGTATTGGAAAAAAGTGATAATTACTACGAAAAAGAGACGGTCAAAATCGACAAGGTCACCTACCTTCCGATCCCGGAGTTCTCTACCGAATACAACCGCTACAAAGCCGGCGAGATCGATGTGACCAGCAGCGACGTTTCTGGGCCCATTTACAAAGAGATGAAAAAAACCCATCCCGACGAGGTCAAGACCTATGCGCAGCTGGGTACGTACTACTATTATCTCAATATGAAGAAAAAGCCGTTTGACGATGTGCGTGTCCGTCGGGCGCTCTCGTATGCAATCGATCGAAATTTGATCACCGAAAAAGTGCTTGGCAGCGGTCAGATTCCGGCTTATACCTTCGTTCCGGACGGGACCGACGGCTACGTCGCCCCGATACCCGAGTACAAAACCTGGAGTCAGAAGCAACGCGATGAAGCGGCCGTCAAGCTCATGACCGAAGCGGGGATCACTCCGCAGAAGCCTTTGGCGTTTGAACTGCTCTACAATACCAGCGAAAACCACAAAAAGATCGCTCTGGCCATCTCATCCATGTGGAAAAAGGTCTTCAAGGGTGCGGTCAAAGTCACCCTGAAAAACCAGGAGTGGAAAACCTACATCGAAGAGAAAAAGGCCGGACACTATGAAGTGGCCCGTGCGGGTTGGATCGGAGACTACAATGAGCCCTCCACGATGCTGGATCTGCTGACCAAAGGACACTCGTCGAACAACTCGTTCTACGACAACCCCCAGTACGATGCGCTGATGAACAAAGCCCGTACGACTCTGGACGATGCCAGGCGCAACGCTCTTTATGCCGAAGCGGACATGATCATGGCCAAAGACATGCCGATCATTCCGATCTATCACTACGTTACCAACCGTCTGGTCAAACCGTATGTCAAGGGCTATCCGACCGCCAATCCGCTTGACAAGCTCAAAACGCAGTTTATGTCGGTCGAAAAATAAGGGTCCGACGGCGCTGCGATGCTGAACTTTATCCTGCGACGGATCCTGGTGGCGATCCCGACACTGCTGGTGCTGATCACGGTATCGTTTGTGTTGGTCCACTCGGCACCGGGGTCTCCCTTCTCAAGTGACCGGGATGTGCCGCCGGAGATCATGAAGCGCATTGAGGCAAAATACCATCTTGACCGGCCGTTGATGGTGCAGTATCTCTATTATCTCAAAGATATTCTGAGCTGGGATTTTGGTCCTTCCTTCAAATACACCGATTTTTCGATCAATGAGTTGGTCAACAAATCATTCATGGTGTCGCTCAAGATCGGGTTGTGGGCGTTTGTGTTGGCGCTGATCATCGGGGTGGGAGCCGGGATCATCGCGGCGCTCAACCAAAACACCCGGATCGACTATCTCGTGATGGCGCTGGCCATGACCGGTGTCGCGATCCCCAATTTCGTCCTCGGACCGTTGTTGGTGATGTTCTTTGCCATCTACCTCAGGGTTCTTCCGGCCGGCGGGTGGAACGGCGGGACACCTTATTACATGATTTTGCCGGTTTTGGCGATGAGCTTTCACTACATTTCGTCGATCGCCCGGATCATGCGGGCAAGCATGATCGAAGTGATGCATTCCAACTTCATCCGTACGGCCAAGGCCAAAGGGTTGGGGCAGATGTACATTATCTTCCACCATGCGTTGCGACCGGCGATGCTGCCGGTGATCTCCTACATGGGGCCGGCGTTTGTCGGGATCATTACCGGATCGGTGGTAATTGAGACGATTTTCGGCCTCCCGGGGATCGGGCAGTTGTTTGTCAACGGCGCGCTCAATCGGGACTACAACATGGTGTTGACGCTGACGATCATTATCGGGGCCTTGATGATTTTTTTCAATACCGTTGTCGATATTCTGTACGCACTGATCGATCCCAAGATCAAATATTGAGAGGCCGGAATGTTCGGAAAAAAGATCAACGAAATTCCCCTTGAAACCCTGGAGCTGGAGAGTCGAAGCCTTTTCCAGGATGCGATGCAGCGCTTTTTTCAGAACAAAGCCGCCGTTGCCAGCCTGGTGATTTTGCTGATCATCGTTTTGCTGGTCATCTTCGGGGGGAGCTTCGCACCGCACGGATATGAGGAGATCGACTGGGACAACATGCAGATACCTCCCAGCATTGCCACGGGACACTATTTTGGCACCGATGAGTTGGGCCGGGATATTTTTGCCCGGACCCTTCAGGGTGGGCGGATCTCCTTTATGGTGGGGCTGATGGGGGCTCTGGTCGCTGTCGTTGTGGGGGTGATCTACGGGGCGACTTCCGGATTTATCGGCGGCAAAACCGATGGGTTCATGATGCGTTTTGTGGATATATTGGCTTCGTTTCCCTTTATGTTTTTTGTGATTCTTCTGGTAACATTTTTCGGGCGCAATATCGGTTTTATTTTTGTGGCGATCGGCATGGTCTCTTGGCTCGATATTGCCCGGATCGTTCGGGGGCAAACGCTTAGTCTCAAAGAGAAAGAATTTGTCGAAGCGGCACGGGTAAGCGGCGTGAGCGACGCGAAGATTGTTGCGCGTCACATCATCCCCAACGTCGTCGGGATTGTTATGGTGTACGCGACCCTGCTGGTGCCGTCGATGATCCTGTTTGAGTCCTTCTTGAGCTTTTTGGGTCTGGGGGTTCAGGAGCCCAATACCTCCTGGGGCGCGTTGGTCAACGAAGGCTCCAAGGTGATGGAGATCGCCCCGTGGCAGCTGATCTTCCCCGCCGCGATGCTGGTGATCACGCTGTTTAGTTTCAATTTTATCGGGGACGGTCTGCGGGACGCACTCGACCCAAAGGACCGTTAGGATGTGCCCATGAGTCTGCTGGAAGTTCGGGATCTGAGTGTTGCATTTGAGACGCCAGACGGGATCGTCCGGGCGGTGAACGGGCTGAATTTTTCCCTCGATGTGGGCAAAACACTTGGGATCGTCGGCGAATCGGGCAGCGGCAAGAGCCAAAGCGTCTTTGCGATCATGGGGCTTCTGGCCAAAAACGGCCGCGCGACCGGGAGCGTGCACTTTGAGGGGCGGGAGATCCTGAACCTTCCCGAAAAAGAGCTCAACACCATTCGCGCCGAACAGATCGCGATGATCTTTCAGGATCCCATGACGTCACTCAACCCCTATATGAAGATCAAAAAACAGCTCATGGAGATCCTCATCCGACACAAGCACATGCGGCGGGATGAAGCATTTGCCGCGTCGTTGCGTATGCTCGATGCGGTCAAGATCCCCGAAGCGAAAAAGAGAATGAACATGTATCCTCATGAGTTCAGCGGCGGGATGCGTCAACGCCTGATGATCGCCATGGCGCTTCTGGGCGAGCCCAGACTGTTGATCGCGGATGAACCGACCACGGCACTGGATGTTACGGTCCAGGCACAAATCCTGGCGCTGCTGGAGGATCTCAAAAGAGATTTTGATGCCGGGATCATCCTGATCACGCATGATCTGGGGGTGGTGGCGGGTCTGTGCGATGAAGTGATGGTGATGTATGCAGGCCAGACGATGGAGCACGGGAGTGCGGAGGATATTTTTTATCGGCCGTCTCACCCGTATACCCGTGCTCTGCTCAACTCCATCCCCAAACTTACCCAGGAGAGTGACGTACTCGAGGCCATCCCGGGCAACCCGCCCAACATCCTCAACCTCCCGCCAGGATGCCCGTTTTATGAGCGGTGCAGTGAGCGGATTGATCGGTGCCTCCTGGCAATGCCCCCCTTGAGAGCGTTTGATGATGGGCGGCAGCGTGCCTGCTATGTCGGGGAGGATCATTATGTCTGATGTGATACTCAAAGTTGAGAATCTCAAGGTTCACTTTTCTGTCCCATCCAAAAAGCACCTGTTTGACTTTGGCCATGACAGACTCAAGGCGGTCGACGGGGTGAGTTTTGAGCTCAGGCGCGGCCGGACGCTGGGGATTGTCGGAGAGAGCGGATGCGGCAAATCGACCCTGGCGCGGGCCATCGTCGATCTGGTACCGGTCACGGAGGGGGAGATCTTTTTTGAGGGGAGGGAGATCACCGCCATGAGTCCGGCCCGGCGCTGGGCACTCAAAAAAGATATTCAGATGATCTTTCAGGATCCGCTGGCTTCCCTCGACCCCCGGATGACGATCGGGGACATCATCGCTGAGCCGCTTTTGTCGTTTTTTCCAATGTTGAACAAAGCCGAACGCAAAGAACGGGTGCGCCAGATGATGGAGCGTGTCGGGCTGCTCCCCAATGTCATCAACCGTTATCCCCATGAGTTCAGTGGCGGTCAGGCGCAGCGGATCGGGATCGCCCGGGCGCTGATCACCGAGCCCAAGCTGATTGTATGTGATGAGCCGGTTTCCGCGCTTGATGTCTCGATCCAGGCCCAGGTGATCAATCTCCTTCAGGCGCTTCAGCGCGAGATGAATCTGACGCTGATCTTCATCTCTCATGATCTTTCGGTGGTCAAGCACATTTCCCATGATATTTTGGTAATCTATCTGGGCAACATGGTGGAGATGGCGACAAAAGAAGAGTTGTTTGCCCATCCGCTTCACCCCTACAACAAAGCCCTCATCTCTGCCGTACCCATTGCCGATCCGGACAAAGAGAAAGCCAAGGAGATTGTCTTCCTCGAGGGGGACATCCCCTCGCCGATCCATCCTCCCAGCGGATGCGTATTTCGTACGCGCTGTCCGCGGGTGATCGACCGCTGTGCTGAGGAGAAGCCGACCGAGGAGTTTGTGAGCCCGACCCATAGACTCTCGTGCTTCAACTACCGGTGATCATTCATTGAGAATGCTCCATTCATAAAACGGAATCCCCTCAAACCGTATCCCTCCCAACTCAAAATGATACCGGTTGGATACCGTGACGATCCAGACCTGGGTGAGGGCATGACGCCGGTAGAGATTGATGCGGTCGTATGCGTTTTTCCAGGCACGGTCTTCGTCGTCAAAAGCCGCCGGATGGATCAACTCCCGACCGACAAGATAGCCGCGGTTGCCCAGGGTTACAAAATCAAATCGGTGTTTGATCAGCGCCAGGGCGATCATCGCATCGAATGTGATGGCAAAAGGCTGTTCTTTGCTGAGGTAGCGGGAGAGGGCATAATCGTAGAGGATCAGTTTGCGCGCCCCTTTCTCCTCGACATCCCCGACGAAAAAGATCAACCCCTCCTCTTCGAAGCGTTTGACGGTACGGTAGACCCGGTCTTTGGAGATGCGAAAGTACTCTTTGGCATGGGTGTAGAGCTGGTGGGTGGTGACCCGCCGCCCTTGAAAGCGTGCGAGGATCAGCATCATGCGCCCTTCATCTTCGTCAAACGAGGCGAAAAAAAACGGCCGCAGCGTTGCGTCAAGCGCGGTCAGTTCCCGCTGGGCCATGGCGGGGAGAGTGCCCACTTTGAGAAAACGGTTGAAACTCTGGGTTGGCGAAGGGTCGCGGTCAAAAGAGAGAAACTCCTCATAGTCGAGCCCATAAAGCTCCAGCGCAGGGAGACTCACCCCGACCAGAGGCGCACGGGAGACCAGAATCAGCCGATCGGGGGCGGGCAGGTATTCAAGAAAGCCGTCGTAGTAGTGGTCGAGCACCAGCGTAGTGATCTCCTCTTCGCGCAGGAATGCCTCAAGGTGTGCGCTGTCGATATCCTCAAGGGCAAAGATCGGATCCTGACAGTCGAGATAAAGCCATGATGCCTCGGGCAGGGACTGGAGGTATGCAATCACCAGATGACTTTTGCCCACACCCCGTGCCCCATAGAGGTGGAAAGAGCCTGCCGCAGGCAGAACAAGTTTGCGCGGTCGAAACACCGTATTTTTCACCGGAATGTTGTAAAACGCTTCAACGAGATCCATTAATCTTTCCTCCTCATAAGGAAACAATTTTTACAATTGTATCAAAAAGGGTGAAAATGTCAAGTGAAATTGAAGCGCATTTGGGTATAATCCACGTCCCCATTACAACGGGCACCTAAATTTTATGTTGGGAAACCAACGAGTTCTTTAAAGGGTAACAATGGAAAAAATCCGATTGAAGCTGAAAGCTTATGATCACCGTGTTTTGGATCGTTCCGTCGCATCCATCGTGGACGCTGTCAAGCGTACCGGCGCCGAAATCCGCGGTCCCATCCCGATGCCGACCAAGATCAAACGCTACACCGTATTGCGCTCGCCGCATGTCAACAAAGACAGCCGTGAGCAGTTCGAGATTCGTATTCATGCCCGCATGATCGACATCGTCTCGGCCACATCCGACACCATCGACTCACTGATGAAGTTGGATCTGGCGCCTGAAGTCGAGGTCGAGATTCGGTCGATGGACAAGTAAGGAGTGAAGGAATGGAATTTATCGTAGAGAAGATCGGCATGAGCCGAACCATCAATGTTCCCGCTGTTCCCGTGACGCTTCTGAAAGTGATCGAGACAAAAGTCTGCGAAGTCCGCGAAGACGGCAAAGCCCTCGTCGCATACAACAGCAGCAAAAAGATCAACAAAAGCATCGAAGGGCAGCAGAAGAAATACGGCATCGCCAAAGCGTTCAACAAATTCATGACCATTGAAGTGGCCGAAGGCGTTGAAGCGGGCGATCTTGATACTGCACCCCTGGCCGAAGCGGCCGTCGTCAAAACGTCGTTCCATACGAAAGGACGCGGATTCCAGGGCGGGATGAAACGCCACGGATTCAGCGGCGGTCCCGGTTCGCACGGGCACCGCTTCGGTCGTCGCATCGGTTCGATCGGCAACGCCGAATGGCCCGGCCGTGTCCAGAAAGGACGCAAGATGCCCGGACAGTACGGCAACACCCAGGTGACCGTGAAAAATGAAGTACTCTCCTACGATGCCGAAAACGGCATCCTGGTGCTCAAAGGAGCCGTGCCCGGACACAAGGGCGCACGCGGCTTGGTAAGGATTGTCAAATGAGTAAAGCAACCGTAATCAAAGTATCCGACCTTCCCAAAAGCTTTTTGGAAGTTCATCCGCACAACCTGTACCTCTATTGCAAATCGTATGCCGCGAGCATGCGAGCCAATACCGCACAGGTCAAGAACCGTTCGGCTGTCAGCGGCGGCGGGAAAAAACCTTTCGCACAAAAAGGGGGCGGACGGGCCCGTCAGGGATCGATCCGTGCACCCCACTTCCGTGGAGGCGGTGTGGTCTTCGGCCCTACAACCGATCGCAACTATACCCAGAAGGTGAACAAGAAGCAAAAGCGCCTGGCGCTCATGCATGCCATCGCTGAACTGGCTGCCAACGAGCGTCTCTTTGTCGTCGATTCGATCGCCGTCGAGTCGGGCAAGACCAAAGAGGCCAAGGCCTTCATCGACGGGTTCAAGCAGCGCGATCTCCTGCTGGTCAAAGAGATGATCGATGACCAGACGTTCCTGGCGTTTCGCAACCTTCAGGAGACCTACCTGATCGAGCCCAATGAACTCAACGGATACCTCGCCGCCGCGTACCATGCGATGGTGATCGAGAAAGCCGTATTTGAACAACTGACGAAAGAGGCATAAGATGGCAGACATTACCGATATCAAATCGATCATGTACACCGAGAAGAGTTTGGATCTTCAGGAGGAGGGTATCCTCGTGGTCCAGACCACTCCCCGCATGACCAAAAACGGACTCAAAGAGGTTTTCCGTGAGTACTTTGGCATCAAGCCACTGCGTGTCAACTCACTGCGAATGAACGGCAAAGTAAAACGATTCAAAGGGATCGAAGGGAAGCGCCCTGACAGCAAGAAATTCTATGTCAAGCTCCCCGAAGATGCCAAAATCGAAAGTCTTGCGGTATAAGGGGAAAGCATGGCAATTAAAACATACAAACCGACCACACCGTCCCGTCGCTACATGACCAACCTTGACAGCGGGGACATCACGGCCAAGGCGAGCGTGCGCTCTCTGCTCAAAAAACTCCCCGCCCATGCGGGCCGCAACCACAACGGTCGCATCACCTCGCGTCACCGTCAGGCCGGAGCCAAAAAGCTCTACCGCATCATCGACTTCAAGCGCAACAAGCTGGGTGTCGAAGGCACCGTCGCGACCATCGAGTACGATCCGTACCGCAACTGCCGCATCTGCCTGGTCAAGTACACCGACGGTGATCGCCGCTACATCCTTCAGCCCAAAGGGCTCAAAGTCGGCGACAAGATCATGGCCGCCGAAGCGGGTCTGGATATCAAGCCGGGCAACACGATGAAGCTCAAGAACATTCCCGTCGGGACACTGGTACACAACATCGAGATGAACCCCGGACAGGGAGGCAAGATCGCCCGCAGTGCGGGCGGTTACGCTCAGATTATGGGACGCGACGGCAAGTACGTCTCTTTGCGTCTGCCCTCCAGCGAAATGCGCTATATCCTCGGCGAGTGCATGGCAACCGTCGGTACGGTGGGCAACGAAGACTTCGCCAACATCGTCATCGGCAAGGCCGGACGCAGTCGGCACCTGGGTATCCGTCCTCAGACACGGGGATCCGCGATGAACCCGATCGACCACCCGCACGGTGGTGGTGAAGGGAAGACCAACTCCGGTCGTCACCCGGTTTCTCCCTGGGGTATGCCGACCAAAGGGTACAAAACCCGCAAGAAGAAGTCCAGCGACAAGCTGATCATCTCCAGAAGAAAGAAATAAGGGACTCCCATGGCAAGATCAACAAAAAAAGGTCCATTTATTGACGCACACCTTATGAAAAAAGTGCTCAAAGCCAAAGAAGAGAAGTCCACCAAGCCGATCAAAACCTGGTCGCGCCGTTCGGTGATCTTCCCGGAATTTATTGGTTTGACAATCAATGTTCACAACGGCCGCAAGTTTGTTCCGGTATTCATTACCGAGAACCACGTCGGCTATAAGCTGGGCGAATTCGCCCCCACCCGTACATTCAAAGGGCACAAAGGCAGTGTCCAGAAGAAGGTAGGTTAATCATGAGCAAAGCATTATTGAAATTTGTCCGTGTTTCGCCCACCAAGGCCCGTCTGATCGCCCGCGAAGTGCAGGGGATGAACGCCGAGATGGCACTGGCTGCTCTGGAGTTCATGCCCAACAAGGCTGCCGGCATCATCAGCGGAGTCATCGCCAGTGCGGTTGCCAACGGTGAGTACGAGCCCGAAGAGGTGGTTATCACTGCCTGCCGCGTCGACAAAGCGGCCGTGATGAAGCGCTGGCGCCCCCGTGCCCGCGGTACTGCCAGCCGGATCATCAAGCCCACAGCACACATCTTTGTCGAGGTAGCGACCGTTGCCGACGTCGAAGCCCAAAAAGCCGCTGCCGCAACGGCCAAAAAGAGTTCGTCAGCTGCCAAAGGCGCCAAAGCCAAAGAGACAGCCAAGCCGGCCGCCAAAAAGGCGGACAAAGGGGCTCAGGCCCAAAAAGCCGCTGCCACTTCCGAAGCCAAAGATGCCAAGAAGAAAGCTGCAGCCCCCAAACCGGCTGCCAAAAAAACACCCGCCAAAGCGACCCAAAAAGGGGACGACCTGACCAAGATCAAAGGGATCGGCAAAGTCTATCAGGGCAAACTCAACGATGAGGGGATCTTCACGTTCGAAGATGTTGCCAACATGACCGACGAGCAGATCGCTGTGATGGAAGAGAAATATACCTTCAAAGGTGACTTCCGTGAATCAGTCGCAGACGCGAAAAACTTCGTAAATGGAAAGGAAGCGTAATGGGTCAGAAAGTCAATCCAATCGGTCTCAGACTCGGGATCAACCGCAACTGGGAGTCTCGCTGGTTCCCGGCCAAGGAGCGTGCGGCCAACTTCATCGCCGAAGACTACAAGATCCGCAAATTCCTGAAAAAGGAACTCTTCTATGCCGGCGTGAGCAATATTATCATCGAGCGTACCGTCAAAAAAGTGCGCCTGACGATCGTCACCGCCCGCCCGGGGATCATCATCGGCAAAAAAGGTGCCGACATCGAGAAGCTCAAAAAAACGCTCGTCAAGATGCTCAACAAAGACATCGCGATCAATATCAAAGAGGAGAAGCGCCCCCAGGCTTCTGCCCAGTTGGCGGCCGAGAATGTCGCGACACAGCTGGAGCGTCGGGTCGCGTTCCGACGTGCAATGAAAAAGGTGATCCAGGGAGCCCTCAAATCGGGTGCCAAAGGGATTCGCATCCAGGTCGCCGGTCGTCTCGGCGGCGCGGAGATGGCCCGTACCGAGTGGTATCTCGAGGGACGTGTGCCTCTGCATACCCTGCGTGCCAAGATCGACTACGGGTTTGCCGAAGCGCAGACAACGTACGGGATCATCGGGATCAAAGTGTGGATCTTTAAAGGCGAAGTCTTGCAAAAGGGGATCCAGCCCGAGCCCAAAGAGCGCGAGGGCGGCCGTAAAGCTCCGAGAAAGAGAGGTGAATAATCATGTTGATGCCCAAACGAACCAAATGGCGTAAACAACAAAAAGGCCGCAATCGCGGCAAATCGCATCGCGGCAACCGTATCGAATTCGGTGAGTTCGCCCTCAAAGCGACCGAAGCAGGCCGGATCGATTCGCGCCAGATCGAAGCGGCGCGTATCACCATGACCCGCAAGATCAACCGTACCGGCAAGACCTGGATCCGCGTCTTCCCCGACAAACCGTTGACCAAGAAGCCTCTTGAGACACGGATGGGAAAAGGTAAAGGTGCTGTCGAAAAGTGGGTGATGAACATCAAGCCCGGCCGTATTATCTTTGAAATGGCCGGTGTCGAGGAGAACCTTGCCCGCGCTGCGTTGACCCTGGCGCGTCACAAGCTTCCGTTCAAGACCAAGATCATTTCGGTAAAGGATAGCCATGAAATTTATTGATATTCAAGACAAAAGCGTCGCGGATCTGGAGAAGATGCTCAAAGAGAAAAAACTTGAGCTCTTCACCCTCAAAGCGAAGCTCAAAACCATGCAGCTGACCAATACCAGCGAGTTGCGTGTCGCCAAAAAAGACATCGCACGCATCCAGACGGCGCTCACCGCCGCGAGAAACAAATAAGGGGTCCCGGATGCCAAAAAGAGTTATATCAGGAACAGTGATCAAGAAGGCCGGTGAGAAAACCGCGACGGTTCTGGTCGAAAGAAAGGTGCTTCACCCCCGTTACCACAAAACGGTGAAGCGTTTCAAAAAATATTTGGTGCACGATGAAAAAAACGAAATCAATGTGGGTGACAGCATCAGCGCGATCGAGTGTCGTCCGCTGTCCAAGAACAAAAGTTTCCGTTTGCTTGAGATCACCAAGAGAGGAGAGGCGTAATGATCCAGAGTTTTACCCGATTGAACGTCGCAGACAACAGCGGCGCCAAGGAGATCATGTGCATCAAGGTGCTCGGCGGTTCCAAACGCCGGTATGCCTCGGTGGGTGACGTGATCGTCGCCTCGGTCAAAAAAGCGATCCCCAACGGCAAAGTCGCCAAAGGAAAAGTGGTCAAGGCTGTCGTCGTGCGGACCAAAAAAGAGATCCAGCGCGAAAACGGCTCATTGATCCGTTTTGACGACAATGCCGCAGTGATCATCGATGACAAAAAAGAGCCCATCGGTACCCGGATCTTTGGCCCGGTGAGTCGCGAGACCCGCTATGCCGGATTTATGAAGATCGTATCGCTGGCACCGGAGGTATGGTAATGGCAAACAAAAAGTTCAAGATCAAAAAAGGTGATCAGGTGATGATCATCGCCGGAGACGACAAAGGCAAAACCGGAGAGGTTCTGCGTGTCCTGACCAAAAAAGACGCC
>CAYSQV010000014.1:0-15006 GCA_964433295.1 uncultured Nitratifractor sp.
GTGAACGTACGATTGTGCTCCGAAAAGAGCGCATCGAGCCTGTCTGCATCCAACCGCTCATAGCGGTAGGGGGTCTGGTACCAGGGGGCAGTGGCGTTGGTCTCCACTTCGGGAGCGACGAGGATCGTCAGGGCATTGTCCGCCCGCAGATAGCCCAGATACCGGGCAATGAGATCCGGATCGAATTGTTGCAGCATTCTCCCTCCGGTCAAGATGTCCCTGGGAGGATAAAAATGGAGTCGGTCGGCCAGACGAGTCACATATGCAAACGGATCTTCCGGTGCCGCGTAGCGAAATGCGAGTGCGTCCAGACGCGCCATCTCCTCGTAGCGCCATCGCTGTATCCCTTCGCTGCGGATCGTCTCCAGAGCATCATAAAGCATCCCCAGCAGCTCCCTGGTGTGGGCAAGTCCTTCCCGGGTGAGGGTCATGTCGACCTCAAACACCCCCTCTTTGGCGTTGAGATTGCTCTGCGTGGCGCTGAGGCTGTCGATCCATCCTTTTGCGTGGGCGATGTCGTAAAAACTGCCTTTGCCCGTATTACCGAGAAGTCGACCGACATAGGCCAGCGGCATCGTCCGGTATTCGGCACGGGTTGAGGGGACCGGAAAGACCACCCCCAGTGTCCGGATCGTCCCCATCGGTCGGATCGCGATCTGCGCGGGGAGACGCTCCGGAGGGAGCTCGAGCTGGCGCTCCGTCGGGACAAAGGGGGCGGCATGGCGGTCGGGTATCGGTGCAAAATACTTCTCTACCATGCTGCGAAGTGTAGCGAGATCTTCCCGCCCCAATACCACCAGACCCATAATGTTGGCCGAGTGGTATGTCCGGAAAAAATCGACCAGATCGCGGTGGATTGAGCGGTTCCCGTCATCCGAGAGGGTTTCGAGGTTTCCGACGGTGAATCGGCTGTAGGGACTGCGCGGATTGTAGGCCTGCTGCACGGCAGCAAGGATGCGGCGGGGATCGGTCTTGCGTTTCATCTGGTATTCCGAATCGACGGCGTGTTTTTCCCGTTGCACAAACTTCGGATCCAGCAGCGGATCGATCCAGAAACGGGAAAAACGGTCGAGTGCCTCATCGAGCTTGTCCGGACGGATCGCAAAACCGAAATTTGTGATATTCTGCCCCGTACCGGCATTGGTGTCGCCGCCGTTGTTACCGATGAAATGCTGGTAGCCGTTTGGATCGGGGTATTTCCGGCTTCCCAAAAAGAGCATATGCTCCAAAAAATGGGCAAGGCCGGGTCGCTCAGGCGGATTGTAGAGTGAGCCGGCGTTGATGCTCAAAGCCGCGGCGGCCTGCCGGGTCTTTGGGTCGGAGATCAAGAGCACTTTCATCCCATTAGAAAGGGTGAAAAATCCGTACGATCGCATGTCGTTCCGGCTCTGAAGCGGGACCGCAAACCCCCGGGAAGTGCTCTTGGCCCAGAGTGTTCCAGCCGGAAAGAGGAGGAAGGCAACCAGAAGGATGGCACGTATCATCGAAGCTCCTTTGAAAAGACTATTGTAGCATAATCGATTCAAAAAAGTGCGAAGAAAACTCCCCCCGGTCGATCACCGGAGATAATCCTGCAACGCCTTGGGATCGAGGGCATCGTGCCGCTCTTTGAGCTCACGGACCGCCATGGCGGTTGCCCGCGCGGCAGCAATGGTGGTGAAGTAGGGGATATGGTTGCTCAGAACCGACTGCCGGATGATCCTGGCATCGCTTTTGCTCGATTTGTTGTCCGAAGTGTTGACCGCCAGTGCAATCTCCTCATTGCGGATCATGTCGTCGATGTTGGGACGCCCTTCGCTGATCTTGAGCACCTTGGTCGCGGGGACTCCGGCCGTTTCGAGTGCGGCATGGGTCCCGGAAGTGGCCACGATCTCAAAACCCAGCTCGACAAACATCTGTCCGATCTCACCTGCATGTGGCTTGTCGATCTCGGTCAGAGAGAGAAACAGTTTTCCCGATAGGGGAATAGCGTTTTTGGTTGCGAACTGACTTTTGGCAAAACTGGTACCAAACGTGTCGCTGATCCCCATCACTTCGCCGGTGGACTTCATCTCCGGGCCGAGGATGAGGTCGGAGCCGGGGAGTTTGTTGAACGGGAAGACCGCTTCTTTGACCGCAACGTGGCCTTTGAGACGCGGCTCCATGATCTTTTTACCAAAATCAACCATCCCAAAAGCATCGTAGAATGTGAGTGCTTCACGCAAATCGCCCCGTACCATGACACGGGTAGCCACTTTGGCCAGCGGTACACCGGTGGCCTTGGAGACAAACGGAACCGTGCGGGAGGCCCGCGGGTTGACCTCGATCAGATAGATCTCCCCTCTGTGGATCGCATACTGAATGTTCAGCAGGCCAATCACACCCAGGCCCAGCGCAATGCGCGCGGTCTGCTCTTTGACCTCGTTTTGGAGTGATTCGGAGATCGAGACCGGCGGCAGGGAACAGGCCGAATCCCCCGAGTGGATGCCGGCCTCCTCGATGTGCTGCATCACTGCGCCGATGTAGACCTCTTTGCCGTCACTGATGGCATCGACATCCAGCTCGATGGCGTTGTCGAGGAACTTGTCGATCAGCACCGGCGCGTCGTTGGAGACGCTGACGGCCTCATCGAGATATTCACGCAGTTCGGCGTCGTTGTAGACGGTGCGCATCCCCCGGCCTCCCAGGACAAAACTCGGACGGATCAGTACCGGGTAGCCGATGCGGTTGGCGATCGCCATCGCCTCATCTTTGGCAAAAGCGGTGCCGTTGTCGGGCTGCTTGAGCCCCAGATCTTCGATAAAGGCCGAGAATTGCTCGCGGTCTTCGGCCAGGTCGATCACCCGCGCGCTGGTACCGGCGATCCTTGCGCCGATAGCGGTAAGCCCTTTGGCAAGCTTGAGCGGGGTCTGTCCCCCGAAATGGACGATCACACCGTCGGGATTTTCCCGCTCGATGACATGACGGACATGTTCGAAATCGATCGGCTCAAAATAGAGGATATCGCTGGTATCGTAGTCGGTCGAGACGGTTTCGGGATTGCAGTTGTACATGATGGAGGTCATCCCCATGTCCGCGAGCGCATACGAAGCGTGCACGCAGCAGTAATCAAACTCGATCCCCTGACCGATCCGATTGGGGCCGCCACCGATGACCAAAACTTTTTGTTTCTCTGCGCTCGGGTGTTCGGCTGCAGCAGACCGGGGAGGGAGTTGGGTAATATTGGTGGTGGAATAGAGATAGGGGGTCAGCGCCTTAAATTCTGCCGCGCAGGTATCGACCTCGTTGTACTCCAGGGTAATGCCGAGTTTTTCCCGGGCCGTGTGGATGTCGTTCTCGGTGAGACTGAGCCCCTCTTTGTCGTTGAGGATCTGCGCGATCATCGCGTCCCCAAAGCCCTCGCTTTTGATCCGACGGAGACGATCGGCATCGCTGAGCATGGCGACATCCATTGCCGCCTCGCTGAGGACCAGCTCCTCGAACTGGTAGAGATACCAGCGGTCGATCCGGCACAGATCGTACACCGCATCGACGCTCATGCCGCGGCGCAGCGCCTCATAGACATAGAGGAGGCGTTTTTCGTTGGGGCGGCGGATCTGGCGGATAAGCTCCTCCTCATCGCACCGGAGAGCTTCAAAGCCGCGCAGGCCGGTCTCAAGCGACTGGAGGGCCTTTTGGATCGACTCTTTGAACGTACGGCCGATGCTCATCACCTCGCCCACACTCTTCATCGACGTCGTCAGCGTCGAATCGGCCATCGGGAATTTCTCAAACGTAAAGCGGGGGATCTTGGAGACGATGTAGTCGATCACCGGCTCGAAGCTGGCCGGTGTGCCGGTGATGTCGTTGGTGATCTCATCCAGCGTAAAGCCCACCGCCAGCATGGTGGCCACTTTGGCGATGGGATAGCCGGTGGCTTTGGAAGCCAGAGCCGAGGAGCGGCTGACACGGGGATTCATCTCGATGACGATCATCCGACCGGTCTCGGGATGGATCGCAAACTGCACGTTGCTCCCACCCGTATCGACCCCGATCTCCCGCAGGATGGCAAAACTCGCATCCCGCATATGCTGATACTCTTTGTCTGTCAGCGTCAGAGCAGGAGCGATGGTGATCGAGTCTCCGGTATGCACCCCCATGGGATCAAGGTTTTCGATCGAACAGACGATGATGCAGTTGTCCTCCCGGTCGCGGATCACCTCCATCTCATACTCTTTCCACCCCAGCAGGGACTCTTCGATCAGAATCTCCGAAATGGGAGAAGCCTCCAGGCCGCCCTGAACGATCTGCTTGTATTCGTCCATATTGTACGCCACACCCGATCCCCCGCCGGCGAGGGTATAGGAGGCACGGACAATGAGGGGGAAACCGATCGTTTTGGCCGCATCAAGCGCCTCGTCCATGTTGTAGGCGTAGCGAGAGACGGGCAGATCCATCCCGATTTTGATCATCGCTTCTTTAAATGCCTGTCGATCTTCCCCTTTTTTGATCGCAGCCGGATCGGCGCCGAGGAATTCCACCCCTTTTAGCATCCCCTGTTCGTGCATGCTCATGGCGACATTGAGCGCGGTTTGTCCCCCCATGGTGGGCAAAATCGCGTCGATTTTCTCCTTGGCGATGATCCGTTCGATCACCTCCTCGGTAATAGGCTCAATATAGGTGCGATCGGCAAACTCGGGATCGGTCATAATGGTCGCAGGATTGGAGTTGATGAGTACGACACGGTAACCGAGTTCTTTGAGGGTTTTGGCCGCCTGGGTGCCGGAATAGTCAAATTCGCAGGCCTGGCCGATGACGATGGGGCCTGAGCCGATCAACAGAATGGTTTGGATGTCGTTGCGTTTTGGCATGGAGTGTGTCCTGAATTTAGTTGGACATTATATCCAATGAGAGGTTAGAGGTGCCCGTGACGACGGACTAAAAACCTTTTCCGTTGATGATATCCATTGCGGAGGGGCGTTTTTTGGTTTTGGGTTTGGGGATAGCAGGGGTGGGTTCTTCCGCCGCTTCCGGTTTGCTCTGAGCCGGTACGTCCCGGGATTCGGATGCGGGATCGGCGGAGGGAGCCGGTGCGCGTTTTTTGGTCTTTTTCTTCCTGGTTTTTGGGTGGTGCAGTACAACCGGCGGCTTGGGGAGGATGACGGCCTCTTTCTCTTTGGGGATCTCAAGTTCGGCCGGGTCGACGGAGTTGTCCCGGGTCTGTACCGCTTCGGGTATGCTGCTGATCTTGGCCGCAGGCGGCGGGGCATCGGATCGATTCTGTTCGGTCAAATTGGTGTCAAAATGGGTCTCGTCTTTGTCGTATTCGGAAGCAAGATAGGGCCTGGGGTCGGTGATCAAAAAGAAATAATCGGGATGGAGCGTGTCGTTGTAGGTTTTGATGTAGGCGCTTTTGTAGCTGTTTTCGATCCGAACCTTCTGGACCACGCCGACAGGAACATTGGCAAAAAAGACACCGTCAAGGCCGCTTGTTTCTACTTTGTCCCCAATTTCGATCTTCGCCCATTTGGGGATAAACTTGATCACCATGGTGTCTTTGTCCACCCCTTCGGCGATCCCCGGTGAACGGTTTTTGCCGACAAACACTCCGAAGCGGCATCGGGCATTGGAGGTCAGGTAGCCGTAGAGATGGTCTCCGCGCATCACCGCCGTGCCGCCCACCACATCGTTCTGGATCAGTCCGTAAAGCCGTCCGTTCTCAAGATTGGCTTTGACCGGACGGGTCAGCAGGATCTCGTTGAAACTGTTCAGACGGATGTAGGAGATGGTATCGACCAGCTCGATGCTGTGGTGGGGGAGTTTCTCAAGGGAGGGTATTTTTTTGTACAAAGAGGCAACTTGCTGCAGGTAGTGGGTCTGATCCAGCAGATATTTTCGCAGGACTTTGTTCTCTTTGGTCAGTTTCTGGATACTCTCTTTTTGAAACAGGTAGCTGTTGCCCCGGTCTTTGACCGACTGAGTGAGGCTTTTGTAGGTCTGCTTGACCGGAGCGATAAGGTTGAGCAGGGTGTCCTGCACCGTATGGTTGCTGCGTGTGACAAGAACAAACAGTGCCAGAAACAGCAGGAGAACGAACAGTATCCGTGATTTCATGCTGGCCGTTCAGCGCTACTCTTCTTCGAACGATGTCTGCTGAAGCAGGTCAAGCTCTTCGAGGGCCTTGCCGGTCCCTTTGGCCACGGCGAGGAGGGGATCTTCGGCGACATAGACGGGGAGTTTGACAAAATCGGAGAGGTACTTGTCCAATCCGCGGATCAACGCACCGCCACCGGTAAGGACGACTCCGTTTTGGACGATGTCCCCGGCCAGATCGGGCGGCGTCTCCTCGAGGACACTTTTGAGCGCCTCGGCGATTTGGCGCAGCGGCTCTTCCATCGCTTCCCGGATGTGCTCGCTGGTGATTTCGACGGAGGTGAGGATCCCTTCGACCTGATCGCGGCCCCGCACCTGGGTGCGAAGCTCCTCCTCGAGTTTGACCGCGGTGCCGATTTTGATCTTGAGCTCTTCGGCAATGCGGTCACCGATGAGGAGATTGAATTTTTTCTTGACATAATCGGTGATCGCCGCGTCGAGCTTGTCCCCGGCGATCCGGATCGATTTGCTCAGGACCAGTCCACCAAGCGAAATGACCCCGATCTCGGTGGTCCCGCCGCCGATATCGACAACCAGATTGCCGTTGGGATCACGGACCGGCAGACCGGAGCCGATGGCCGCAGCCATCGGCTCTTCGATCAGATAGACCGAACGGGCACCGGCATTGATCGCCGACTCTTTGACCGCTTTGCGCTCCACCTGGGTCAGACCGTAGGGGACACAGATGACGATCCGGGGCGCGGAGAACATCTTGCGACCGTGGACTTTGTTGATAAAGTGCTCGATCATCAACTCGGTCACCTGAAAATCGGCGATAACCCCATCCTTCATCGGACGGATCGCTTTGATGTTGCCGGGGGTCTTTCCGACCATCTCTTTGGCGTCGTGTCCAACGGCAAGTACCCGCTCCTGGCCGTGCTTGTCCACCTGGATCGCCACGACGGAGGGCTCGTTGATGCTGATCCCCTGACCCTTGACCAGTACCAGGATGTTGGCCGTACCGAGATCAATAGCGAGGTCTTTGGAAAACGTTCCGAATAGATTTTTGAATATACCCATTATTGTTGGTTCCTTTTATGCACTTTTTTTATTTTTAAGGTAGAGAGGATCGGCTTGTTTGGTGATCACTTCGGGGGTGATGATCACTTCGTACCCTTTGAGCTCCGGCAGCTGATACATCACCTCCAGAAGCGTCTCCTCCAGGATGGTGCGCAGGCCCCGCGCGCCGGTCTTGCGTTCGATCGCTTTCTGGGCGATCGCCTCAAGTGTCTCGGGCTCGAATGTCAGTACCACCCCGTCAAGCTCAAAGAGCTTTTTGTACTGTTTGATCAGCGCATTTTTGGGCTCAGTGAGGATGCGCACCATGTCCTCGACACGGATCTGCTCGAGGGTTGCTGTGATGTGCAGCCGTCCGATCAGTTCCGGGATCAGCCCGTAGGTGACCAGATCATCCGGCTCCACCTCATGGAGAAGCTCCTCCTCCTCACTTTTGCTCCGCTTGGTCTGTCCAAAGCCCAGTGTGTTGCCGCCGATGCGACGCTTGATGATGTCGTTCAATCCGTCAAATGCCCCGCCACAAACAAAAAGAATGTCGGTTGTATCGATCTGCAGGAAGTCCTGATTGGGGTGTTTGCGTCCCCCCTTGGGGGTGATGTTCACCACCGAGCCTTCGATGATCTTCAGCAATGCCTGCTGCACCCCTTCACCCGAGACATCGCGGGTAATGGAACGGTTTTCACCCATCCGCGCGATTTTGTCCACTTCATCTATAAAGACAATCCCCCGCTGAGCCCGCTCGACATCTCCGTCGGCAGCCTGGAGGAGTTTGGTCAGGATGTTCTCGACATCTTCTCCCACGTATCCCGCTTCGGTCAGATTGGTCGCATCGGTGATGGCAATGGGGACATCGAGGAAACGTGCGATCGTCTGCGCCAGGAGCGTCTTGCCGCTCCCGGTGGGCCCGATCAAGAGGATGTTGGACTTGGCAATATCGGTATCGTCGTCGGTCGCCTCTTTGAGAATCCGTTTGTAGTGGTTGTAGACCGCGACCGAAAGGGTCTTTTTGGCCCGATGCTGTCCGATCACATACTCATCGAGATGGGCTTTGATCTCCTTGGGGGTAAGCATGTCGATGTCGAACGACTCCGACGGTTGCCCCTGGGCCTCCCCAAAAAGAATCTTGTAGGCCGACACGACGCAGTTGGAACAAATGTAGGCGTTGTTGCCGGCGATCAGTGGATTTTCTTCGCGCTCTAAGCTGTCACAAAAGCTGCATTTTTTCATGGTGTTCCCTATTTGTCCGCGATCATCGCTTTGAGTTCGGCTTCGGCGACCCGTTTGTCCTCGACATATGCCTCGGCTTCCAATACCCAGATCGTCCCTTTTGTCTTGAGGACACGGACACGGTATTCGAGACGGTCCCCGGGGGTGACCGGCACCCGGAACTTGGCCTTGTCGATGCTCATAAAATAGACGATTTTTCCGTGCAGATTGATCTTCTCTTTGTCCTGACTCTCAAACGCGAGGATCGCTCCGGCTTGCGCCATCCCTTCGATCATGTATACGCCGGGATAAATGGGCTGATCGGGGAAATGCCCCTCAAAGATCGGCTCAGAAGCGGTGATGTTTTTGTAAGCGACGATCGATTCGTTCACGACCAGTTCGGTCACCCGATCCACCAACAGGATCGGAAAACGGTGAGGGAGTATTTTTTTGATGGCATTGATATCGTACTGCACGCACATTCCTTATGATTGGGGTCTGTAAAAGTGGTGTATTTTACCCAAAACAAGTAAATACGGGATTAACCAAGCCTGACAAGATGCTCGCGAACATCCTCGTAGGCCGTCGCATCGAGGGTGAGTTCGATCTTGTTTTGCGGAACCGTTTCGACCACCAGCAGGGTGCTCAGATCGTAGGGGGAGGGGAGAATTTCCCGGCGAAGCGCCACCTCCTCGTCAAAGGAGGGCGGAGAAACGATCAATGCCTGTACCGACGCATACTCCCGGCCCATCCGCTGATTGTAATGCGCCAGGGAGATCATCTTGACCTCATCGCGGTTGAGGAAATGGACGCCGTCAATCTCCTGTTCGATCCGCCCGCGGGTAAAGGACTTTTTGAGCGTCGAGTAGGGGAGAATGTGCGCTGCAACCGGTCTCTTGCGTACCTGCAGAAGCGCATGCAGGAGGCGCCAGTTGAGGAAACGGTGCCGGGTCAGCGTGTAGGGGATCCCCGCCTCTTCAAGATCGAGACGCCGCTCATACATTGCGATCCGCTCTTCGATCGATTCGGGTTGGATCTGCCCCGAAAGCGGGGAGAAGAGCTCATCAGCCAGACGGGCCTGGCTCTCACGCTGCATGCCCAGTGCGTACACACACCCGCAGTAATCCTGCCGGTAAAGTCTGGCCGTTTTGGCCAGGATGTTCTGCTCCTGGGTGCCGGAGGCCTTGCGGTAGTCGGGTGCAACAAATCCCACCCCGTACCGATGCCCGATCAGTTCCCCCGAACGCTGGAGCTGAGCCAGCGATTTTTTGGGCGAAGTGAGGAGGGTGGAGGTGAAGGTTCTTTCTCCCAGTTCGACCGCTTTTTGGGCGCTTGCCTCAAATCGATGGTCAAAACACACACTGCATCTGGCACCCTTTTCCGGCTCATTTTCAAGCCCCCTGACGGCATTCAGCCAGCCTGCCATATCGTATGCACCCTCGATCAGTTCAATTCCCAGTATGTTGCAACTGCGGCGCACCTCTATCAATCTAAGATAGTACTCGCTGTAAGGATGGATATTGGGATCATAGAAAAAGCCAATGAGTTTTTCATCCGGGTAGTCGGCTCTCAGCTTCTGGAGAAAATAGTGACTATCCACCGCGCAACAGATATGCACTAACATCGTCCATCCATTGCTGCACAGCCTGTCGGTCCCTCATCCCTCATGTCTCATCCCCCATACAGATGCTACCCCATCTTGAGACCGACGAGAAAACCGGCAGCCGCGCTGGCTCCTCCGGCGATCTTGAGCGCTCCGAGGCGCTCCTGGAGCCACAGGGCAAACTGCTTGAAGCTCTCCGTGCCCAGTGCTACGCTCTGATCCAAAGCGGCTTCGTTAAGGACAAGGATCCCTTTGTTCTCAAGGACAAAGATCACGATCACCGCCAGCCCCAGAAGCAGCAGGAGAAGTTTGAAGCTTTTTTTGACGACGTATCCGACCGAAAGACCCATCATAAAACCTGAGCCCATCTCAAGATACGGTATCCCGAGCCCCTCGGCTGTCTGCTTCAGCTCCTCCACGTTCTCCGCCTTTGATATTTTTTCATATTATAGCGCAATATTCTTTAATGAATGTAGTGATCAAGCGTGAAACGCATGTCCTCGTCAAGCTCAAGGTTTTTGCGCATCCAGCTAAGGTATCCCGGGTCTGCCGCGGCGATCTCCTCGATCGATTCCCCTTTGTACTTGCCGAATTTGAAGGTGCGCACAAGCACCGGTGTCCGGGTCAGTTCGATCATTTTTTCGACCGGGTTGTCATCGGGGAACTGCTCCCGCACCTCTCCGAGCAGATGGGCAAAAAGGAGCTTGAGGATCAGCACATCTCCCAGGGCATCGTGGGGCCGGATCTCAATCCCCAGACGGTTCGCCTCGTCAGACTCCTCCTTGTAGAGATCCAGCGCATACCGCAAATATTGTAGCCGATGGGCGGGCAGGTCGGGGAAGAGGTGCCGGGCGCACCGAACCGTGTCAATAAGCTGGCAGCGGTTTTTAAATCCCTCTTTTTCAAGCATCCCGAGATCAAAATCGATGTTGTGGGCGATGAGATAATTCTCCGGTTTGTTCAGCTCATCGAGTCTCACCGCGAATTTAGTCTGATGGTACGGAGGCAGCCCTTCGATCCGATCCGGGGTAATGCCGTGCACCTCCATCGCCTCCAGCTGGATCGGTACCGGTGCCGCGCAAAGCTCGTTGTGTACCTCCACCTCATCCCTGCGCTGGATGATCATCGCACCGATCTGTATGATGCGGTCTTCGGGACGATTCCCGGTCGTTTCCGTGTCAAACAGTATGTAGTGTGGCATGTTTTTTCCTCGTTTTCTTTGGCGCTATTATAGCCGTTTGTGCAGCTATTTTACTTTTGGACAGCTTATTGGGATCCTTTGCCACTTTTTTGCTCACTTATTATGATAGGATACCCCAGTGAGTTGTCAAACTCTCACATCACAAGCTTTCAAGGAGCAAAAAATGAAACGTATTGCAGGTCTCTTTTTTCTATTGCTCAGCTTTCTTTTTGCTACCCCAAAGGCCATGATCATCTACGATGCCAGCGGGAGCATGTGGGGGCAGATCGACGGGGTCAACAAGGTCGTTATCGCTCGTGACGCGCTCCGCTCGGTTGTCGAAAAATGGAACCCCAAGGTCGAGCTGGGTCTGACGGCTTATGGCCACCGGGTCAAAGGGGACTGCAACGACATCCAGACCCTCATCCCCATTGGCCGGGTCGATAAAAAACGGATGATCGATACGGTCAACGCCATCATGCCCAAAGGGATGACCCCCATCGCCAGGTCGCTGCGCCAGGTCGCCAATTCTCTGCGTCAGTATGAGGATCAGACGACCATCATCCTCATCTCTGACGGCAAAGAAAGTTGCGATCAAGACCCCTGTGCGACGGCCAGACAGCTCAAGGCTGAGGGGATCAACTTCGTTGCCCATGTTGTGGGCTTCAATGTCAACGCTGCTACCGACCGGCAACTATCATGCATCGCCAAAGCCACCGGGGGTGAATACTTCTCGGCCAAAAATGCCGCCAGCCTCACCAAGGCCATCAAAACCATCGCCAAAAAGGTCGAAAAACCCAAACCCAAACCAGCCGTTGTCAAAAATACCACTCTGGAGCTGATGGCGCGCTACGGCATGTCCGCCAAAGGGCTCAATGTCTCCGGCATACACTGGGAAGCCACGCAAGGCGGCAAGGTTTTGTACCGTGGCGACAAAGAAACGCCCAGGATCCCGGCCAAAGTCGGCAAAGTTCACATCAAAGCCACCTATGATCGCACGTCCGAAGTCCAGAAGATCGAAGGGGATGTCTCCCTCAAGCCCCAAAAGAACAACCCCATTGTCATCAAACTCAAAAGCGGCCGCGTCACCATCGATGCCGCCGAAGAGCAGGGCGGGCCGAAGGTCAAGGCCTCGGTACACATCTACCCGATACTCGACGGTCAGCCCAACATGAGCGACCAGATCGCCTGGTGCATCCCGACACCCTCCAAGGCGTGCGAGCGGGTATTGCCCATCGGGGATTTCCTCCTCAAAGCAACCTACAATGAGATGAAAACTGAGCGCAAATTTATGCTGAAGAAGAACGAGACAAAAACCATCCATCTCTCTTTTGCCAAAACAGGAACGGTCGAAACCTCCGCCTCTGAGACCGAGGATGGCAAATGGGTCAACGCCAATCACGCCATCTACGAAGACGATGACGGCAAACCGGGAACGCACATGTGTTCACCGTATTCACGCAAGAAAACGCCCGGCAAATGCCGGCTTCCTGTCGGCAAATACATCGTCAAGTCAAGCTACAATGAGTTCAAAAAACAGACTCCCATCACCATCAAGGCCGGGGAGACAACCAGGCTGCATGTCGTCTTTGGCAGTACCGGGCAAATCGAAACCTCCGCATCCGAAACCGAGGACGGCAAATGGGTCTCGGCATACCACACAATCTATGCCAACGAAGATGGCAAACCGGGAGACAATATCTGCTCAGCCCATTCGGATAAGAAAAGAGCCGGTCACTGCAAACTGCCTGTCGGCAAATACATTGTTAAGTCGAGCTACAATGAGTTCAAAAAACAAACTCCCATCACCATCAAACAGGGAGAGACCACCAAGCTGCATGTGCTCTTTGGCTCAACCGGAATGATCGAAACCTCTGCCTCCGAGACCGATGGCGGTAAGTGGGTCGCGGCCTACCACAATATTTATACTGACGAAGCCGGAAAACCGGGAGAGCACATCTGCTCAGCCCATTCGGATAAGAAAAGGGCTGGTCACCGCAAACTACCGGTAGGAAAATACATCGTCAAATCCTCCCATAATAATTTTATAAAACTCACTCCGGTTGATGTCAAAGCGGGGGAGACGGCAAAGGTGCATGTGGTTTTCCGTCCCTTCACCTTCCGCGCCCAATGCCCCAAGCCCAGCGATCGCGTCACCTGGGAGATCTATGCTTCCAACGGCCAGATGGTCACCGACAAGCAGATCCAATGTTCCAAACTCTGGAGAACCACCCTCGACAACGGTACATACACTGTAGAGGCCAACACAGGCAGAGCCTCGGCCAAAGCCCGATTTGCCGTGGCACCGGGCAAACCGGACACCCTGACATTAGCATTAACCCAACAGAGTCAACCGCTCAAACAGCAAACCAAGACCCCGACACCTGAGAAAATCCAAAAACCATCCACCCCCCAGACCCAGTTCCAAAACCTCGACCAAGCCGCCAACGCCATCGTCAAGGAAGCCACCAAAGCTGCCAATGAGCACAAGGACGACCTCAAAAAGGTAGGCGACCTGCTCAACGCACTGGGGGGTCTGATTGGCAATCAGCCGTCGTTCCCTGCTGATAAGAAAAAGGTTCAGCTCACCCCAAACTCCCAGGACAAAGCAGCCGATGATGCCTTCGACAAGGTCAATGATGATCTGAAAATGTTTACCGACTAAGGAGTCATACCATGAAAACAACCTCCATCGCAACCCCGCTGGCCTTCGGCATTCTCCTGACCACAGGTGTCACAGCCAGCCAGCCTCACCGGTACGATATCCGCAGCGCAAAAATCCTCTACGAGATCAAAGGCTCCGGCAACATCATGGGAATGGTACAGACCAAAACCAAAGGCAAAAAACGGCTGATCTTCGACCGATACGGAGCCAAAGAGGTCATTGAAACCGCCAAAGTCACCAAAGAAACGACGGGGGGCAATACCAAGGTCAACAAAGTACACACCCTGATCTATCTCAATGGCGGTATCGTCTATCAGGCCGATTTTCTGCGCAAACGTATCACCCGCATGGCCAATCCGGCACAAGCTCTCGGTGCGCTTTTTGGCGGCGGTAAGAGCCTCGCACAGACCGGTGAAGCGATGCTGCGCAAGATGGGCGGCAAAAAGATCGGTACCGACACCGTACTGGGCTATACCTGCGATGTCTGGCAGGCAATGGGCACAACCCAGTGCCTCTACCATGGGATTCCACTGCGGGTAAAAAGTGACATCATGGGGATCAAGCAGTCCGAGACCGCCATCAAGGCTCAGTTCAACCTCACGCTCAGTCCCACGTCCTTCAAGCTGCCCGATTTTCCGATCACCGATGCCACCGGTGCACCGCTCAATCTGGATCGTCATCGCCTCGAGCAGATGGATGCAAAAGCTTCCCGAAAACAAGAGAAGAATATGCGCGAAGGTGCTGAAGCGATGAAAGCCGCCTTCGCCGCAGCCGCTGCCCATCAGGGAGAATCCCCCGATGCCCAGAAAGCGGCCATCGCCAATGCCATGCTCCCCATGATGCAACAAAAATTCAAACAGCAAAAAGCAGAGCTCGTACAGATCCGAAGCTGTCTGCAACATGCTGCCACACTGGCACAGGCTCGCCGCTGCAACCCCCACCCCGAGGAGGGCGAGGAAGCACCAATGTCCACATGGAATCGCACTGAAAAAAGCAAAACCCTCCACCAGATCGATGCAGCCATACGGGGGATGGAGTGCGCCACAAAAGCACGATCCATGAAAGCGATCGAGGCGTGTTTCCCGAAAGGACACTAAGTGCGATATCTTCTGTCCATCCTTGTGATTCTGATTATCCCTCTGCAGCTGGCTGCCGAGAGCCCCTCAGGACCGCTGTTTGGCTCCGTGGTCGGCGTAGCGGAGGACGACGTACTCAATGTCCGCT
>CAYSQV010000015.1:0-14145 GCA_964433295.1 uncultured Nitratifractor sp.
ATGTTGATCTTGTGGTCGCCATAGGTAATGGCGGTGTTTTTGGAGAGAATGGTAATGCCGCGTTCTTTTTCGATATCATTGCTGTCCATGACCCGTTCGTCGACTTCCTGGTGGGCGGCAAAGGTACCAGACTGCTGAAGAAGCTCATCGACGAGTGTGGTTTTGCCGTGGTCAACGTGGGCGATAACGGCAATGTTTTTGATCTTTTGCATGGGTGTGTTTCCTCAAAATTTAAAATATCCCGGGGCGGGTGCTTCCCTGTCGCATGGTTGCGGCAAGTACGTGCGCGCCGTGCTTATTTTCCGCGCATTATACCCAAATGGGCTAAGGGGGAGGCTATCCGAGCGAAATCCCGTAGAGCTCATGATAGGTTTTCAGAGCGTATCGGTCGGTCATCGAGGCAATATAATCGGCCACGACCCGGGCCGGGCTGCGATGATCCAGCAGCGCTTTCTGATAAGAGGGAAGCAGATCGACGTCTCCGCGAAAAGCACGATAGAGCGCACGGATACACTCTTTGCCCGCGTGCATTTTTCGGACGATCTTTTCGTGTCGGTAAAGGACGGCAAAAAGGTGTTTTTTGAGCCGCTTGAGCTCCAGAGAGATCGCGGGGCTGAATCGTACCGGCAGCGGAGTATCGGCCTCCAGTGTGGCACACAGAGGCGCTGCACCGGCGTAAGGAGCAATCGCCGCGGATGAGGTGGCGATCAGATCCTCCACGAGCAGCTTGATCAGCGCCGCGACAAACCGGTGGCGGTAAAGGGGGTGATTGTGCGCGATCCCTTCGGCCTGCACCATCCGATCGACCCGTTGGGCCAACGGTTCCTCCCACAACGCCTCGAAGGTGATCAGCCCGTATTTGATTCCGTCATCAATGTCGTGACTGGTATAGGCGATCTCATCGGCATGATCGACGATCATCGCCTCGAGCGAAGGGTGGCGCTCCAGATCAAACGCCTCGACAATGTGCGCGGGCAAAAACGGTTTGCGGTAGGGATACGAGTGCTTGAGGACCCCTTCGAGGGTGGCAAACGTGAGATTCAATCCGTCAAAATCGGGGTAACGTTTTTCGAGCCGGGTCAGTACACGGAACGACTGAAAATTGTGCTCAAAACCGTTGGCGTGGCCGTCAGTCCGAAGCTGTTCATCCAGCACATCTCCTCCAATATGCCCAAAAGGGGTATGCCCCAGATCGTGACTGAGCGCAATCACCTCGGCCAGCGTTTCGTTCAGCCCCAGCTGGCGAGCCAGCGTCCGGGCGATCTGACTCACCTCCAGCGAATGGGTCAGGCGGGTACGGAAGTAATCCCCTTCGTGGTTGAGAAACACCTGCGTCTTGTACTCCAGCCGTCGGAACGAACTGCAGTGGAGTACCCGGTCCCGGTCCCGGGCAAACGGGTCGCGAAAGTCCTCTTCAAATCCGAAAAATCGAGCTGATGGTTGCATGAAAAGCCTTCAAATAATATGGGTATAATTGTAGCAAATTTATTATGCGAGCATGCCATGTCTACTTTTGAAACCATGTACCATATCCGCTACACCCGTCCCCAGGTGATCCTCCTGCGCGAAAGCGGTATCGGTGTGGCCGAGATCGCCGCACGCACCTGCTACGACAGTTTTGAGAACTCAGAGAACGAAGCGATTCGCCAGGCAGCCCACTCTCCCGACCCCGATGCCATCAACGCCATCGAGGCCTCCGATCTGCTTCACTCCCTGGCCTGGGTACACCATCACCATTCGATCATCGAACACACCACGCTGAGCTATCTCGTGCGGGGTACTTCACGCGGCGTGCTGCAGGAACATGCACGTCACCGCATCCAGTCAATATCGGTCCGCTCCACCCGCTACACCATGTCCTCGGTGATCCACGCATTCGTCGCCGCTACCGTCAGCGGCGAAGGTCGGGACGCCTTCGTTGATCTGGTCCAGCCGCTTGATCTTCTGGTGACCGCAGACGGGGAGTATCAGCGCCTGGAGATCAGCGGGATGTTTGATAAACTCCGTTTTCAGTACAAGCAGAATCCGGATGATTTCTACGCCGCAGCCGTGGCCAAATCCTCACAACCCCTGCTGGAGGCAAACACACTGGGTGCCCGGGCACTCTACGATGCCCTCGAGGACGGCAAAAGAAAACGCAACGTGGGCGACGCGTTCAAGCACATCGTCAGCGACAACTGGAAGGTGGACATGGTGATTACGTTCAACCTCCGCAGTCTCAAGAACTACTTCGATCTGCGCACCTCGGGCGCGGCATGGTTCCAGATCCGCTGGCTGGCCGAAGCAATGAAGTCGGCCACCCCCATCCAATATCTTGCGCTCATCGACAAAGCACACAAAGAAGAATGATTCATAAAAGATTCACCTTTTTTGGTTAGACTATGGGCCAAAAAAACTTGGGGATGTTTATTATGAAAAAAATTGTATTCTTCTTTTTGTTGGCTGTCAATCTTTTGATGGCGGAGACTGCCGGCCAATCTGTAGGCAACCGTTACAGCACCGCCATCGCATCCATTCGGTCGCCGTTTGCTGAGACACTGACCGTTCTGTATGAAAAAAACGATCACAAGCCTTTTTGGCTGGGCAAGGCCAACAGTGACAAACTCAATACCCTCCTCGATCTCCTGGAGGATCCCTATTTCGTCTACAAGAAAAAAGATCTCAACCGTTCGGTCATCGATCAGCTGCTGGAGAAGATCGGTAGCGACATTCAGCCCGAAGGGATACAGGAAAAACTCGATGTCACCCTCACCGAAGCCTATCTAAAGCTGTTGCGCTTTGTGCGTATCGGTGATGTTGACTGGAAACTGGTCTCCAAAAAGATGGCCCGCCTCAAAGCGACCCAGGATGTCCGTGCCACCTGGGAGATCCATCCCAAAAAATTGCCCGCAACCGACAGCATCTATACCGCTCTCAAGACCGGAAAACTCTATAATTTTCTCGAAGTTCAAATCCCGCAGATCGACCAATACAAACAACTCATCGTCCTGCTGGAAAAATACCGTACCATGCCGAACTTCAAAAAAATCCCCTACGGCAAACGACTCAAGCCCCACAGCATGGATGATCGTATCCGCCTGATCAAAAAACTGCTCCATTTTTTCGGTGATTTTCCCGGCAACGATACCGGCACAGGCTGGAGCAGCCAGCTGACCGAAGCCGTGCGGAGCTTCAAGGCACGCCTCAACCTCACCCCCGGAGACTACATCGACAACAAAACCATTCTCTATCTCAACAAACCCCGATCGTTTTATCTCAAAAAAATTCTCACCAATCTTGACATCCTCAAACTCTATCCCCGTACGTTTGAATCGGAATATGCAGAGGTGAACATCCCCGATTATCGTCTCCGCTACTATCAAAACGGTAAATTGATTTTCAAGAGCCCTCTGGTCGTCGGCCGGATCGACCGTCCCACTCCAATCTTTTCAGACAAGATCGAGTACATGGTTCTCAACCCCACCTGGACCATCACCGACAACCTTGTTCGCCGAGACCTTATCCCGGTCTTGCAGGACAATCCGGGCTACCTCAAAGCACATAATATCCATGTATTTGCCGGCGGCAAAGAGGTGCCGCTCGATATGAACCGCCTGAAAAAAACCCCCAAAGGCAAACCGCTCCCGTATCGCTTCGTCCAATATCCCGGAGAAAAAAACGCGCTGGGTCGGGTGAAATTTATGTTTCCCAACCGCTACGCGGTCTATCTCCATGACACCGACAACCACTCCCTCTTTCAGTACCGCTATCGTGTCTTCAGTTCCGGATGCATGCGGGTAGGCAAACCGTTTGATTTCATGAACATTCTTCTGCGTCATGCCAAAGGACGCTTCAACGATGCCGCACTCAAGCAGATCTTTGCCACCAACGAACCCACTACCATCAAACTCGCCAAGCCGATCCCGGTCCACATCCTCTACCGCACGGTCTTTCGCGAAGAGGGCAAAGACTATTTCCTTTACGACATCTACATGTACGACCAAATAATCTACGAATCAAGCGCCGGACACACCAAGCGTACCTTCACCGTCCCCAAAAAACGCCTCACCGGTATCAAGCGCATCGGACGGATCCACCGGGAGAAGAAGAAAAAATAACCCTTATCACCCTTTCCGCTTCAACATATCGCTCACGATCCGATAGCCGTGGTTGAGCGCGATGGCAATCGAGCCGCCGCTTCTGAAGGCAATATCGCCGGCGATATAGATGCCAGGAACACTCGTCTCGAGGTTCTCCTTGATGACCGGTTCGCCTGTCGCATCGAGCTGCAGATCGGCGTTTTTGAGGAAATCGACCGGTGTGGTTCCGCCGATGGCGTAGATCACCCGATCAAACACCTCGAGGCTTCCGTCAGCAAAGAGCACTTTGGGTCTGCCTTCCTCGTTCTCCAGCCCCACGATATCGACCCCAAGTTTGGGGCGGACATGGCCATGCTCGAACGCCTCAGCGATCGCTTCGCGGTTGGTGGGGTTTGGGCGGGTAATCTCGGGTCGGCGGTAGTTGAGTACCACGGTGTTGCTTTTGGCCAGCTCGACAGCATACTCCACGGCGGTATCCCCCCCGCCGACCACGAGGATCTTCTCCCCTTTGTTACATTTGTCGAGGTTGTAGTTGACGTATTTGCGGATCGAGGGGGGGATGGGGTAGGAGGGTTTGTTCGGTTTGCCCATCCGTCCGATCGCGATGACGATATAACGGCCATAGAAATCCCCGCATCCGGCCCGCACGTGGAACCGGTCCCCCTCCCGGGAGATCTTGTCCACCTCGCAGCGGAAATGGCTCTCGATGCTATGTTTGTCGATCTGCTCATCAAAAAAATCGATCGTGCTCTCTTTGGTGCCGTCCATGAAAGGGACCGTCCCCTCCATCTCGACGATCTGTCCCTGCCAATCCTTGTCGACCCGTTTGTTGTCTTTGTAGAATTTGCGGATCGTATCAGAGTGGTTGTCGCTCTTTTCGATCAGGAGGACCTTCTCCATCCCCAGTGCTTTGGCCTCTAGCGCGGTACCGATACCCCCCGGCCCTCCGCCGATGATAATGAGATCGTAAATCGTGCTGTCCATATATATCCCTCCTTATTTATAATCTCAAATTATAATCAAATATAACTTAACATCTATTTACGAAGTTTTATTCTCTGGGTATGGGTGATCGCAATGGCGATCGCATCGGTAATATCCAGCGGCTTGATCTCTTTTTTGATCCCCAGCAGACGCTTGACCATGAAAGCGACCTGCTCTTTGGAGGCCTTGCCGTTGCCGGTCAATGCCTTTTTGACCTGCAGAGGAGTGTACTCGTAAAAATAGCCAACATCCTGAAGAATCTTCAGTGACAACGCCCCACGAAACTGTGCGAGTTTCAAAACCGTTTTGGGGTTGAAAGCAAAAAAGATATCCTCGATCGCCACCTCATCGATCGTATGCCCCTTCAATATTACATCAAAGCCCTCGGCCAACTCAACGATCTGCTCCTGGAGGATCTGCGTACGGATCTTGAGCAGTCCGGCTTCGAGCAGTTGCATTTTTGTTCCATTGTATTCCAACAGACAATACCCGAGATTTCGGCTTCCCGGATCAATACCCAATATAATCATTCACCCTCTTTTATGTATGTGAATAAATAAATTCACCCTACGAGAATTACGCTATTTTAGCTCATTTTAGATAAAATTGTCCCACTTGTTCACATCTGCTGTGTGAAAAAATGAAAGGGTTAGCATGAACACCGGTGAAGAGATCCTCCACACCCTCAAAAAAGAGATCAGCCCATCCGAATACGAACATTACATCAAAAACTGCATCTACGATCTCAAACGCTCTCGCAGTGACCGGGCGATCTTTATTGTCCCCAACATTCTGATCGCCAAATGGATCAAAACCAAATACGGCGACAAGCTTGCCCATCTGTTTGAGATCAAAAGCGGGATCAAACCCCAGGTAGAATTCCACGTCGGCAAAACAGACACCCGCCACAAAAAGGCCGCCGAACCCAGCGATACCAAAAACCCTTCGATCAAAAGTACCCCGCTCAATCCCTCTTTTACATTCGAAAGTTTTATCGTCGGCAGTTCCAATCAGTTTGCCTACACCGCTGCCAAAAGTGTTGCTGAAAAACCCGGCAAACTCTACAATCCTCTCTTTCTTTACGGAGGTGTCGGTCTGGGAAAAACGCACCTCCTGCAAGCGATCGGAAACGAACAGATCACCAGAGGAAAGCACGTTATTTACACTACGTTTGAGCAGTTCATGAACAAATTCACCTCCCACCTGCGTTCTCAGACCATGGATCGGTTTCGTGATCACTTCCGAGAATGCGACCTGCTGTTGATCGACGATGTACAGTTTCTCAGCCGCAAAGAGCAGACCCAGGAGGAGTTTTTCCATACGTTCAATGAACTCCATCAGGCCAAAAAACAGATCGTCATCACCTCCGACCGCCACCCAAACAAAATAGCAGGACTTGTCGATCGCCTCCGCAGTCGATTTGAGTGGGGTCTGCTCGCCGATATTCAACCCCCTGGGCTGGAGACCAAGATCGCCATCATTGAGAAAAAATGTGAACTCGACGGCATCGAACTGGAAAACGACATCATCCACTACATCGCAACCAACATGGGAGACAATATCCGGGAGATCGAAGGGACCATCATCAAACTCAACGCTATGAGCAGCATGCTCAACCAGCGCATCACGCTCGAATTTGCCCAAAACGCCATCAAAGACCAGATCAAAGAAAAACACGACAACATCACCATCGATGACATTGTCAAACTCATCGCCAAAGAGCTCAACATCAAACCCTCCGATATCCGGTCAAAAAAACGGACAAAAAATGTCGTCAACGCCCGCCGGATCGTCATCTATCTCGCCCGAAACCTCACGCCAAATTCAATGCCCCAGATTGCCGTCTATTTTGGTATGAAAGACCACACCGCTGTCAGCCACGCCATGAAAAAAATCAAAGAGGTGATCGAAAACGATGAAAATTTCAAAGTGCTGCTTGAGGAGTTTTCCAACAAGATCGGTACCCGTCAAAAAAGCAACACCTAAGTTTGAATAAAAAAAAGATATAATTTTCCCCATGAAAAAGTGTGAATAACTTACGGGGAACTGGTCACATCCTCCTGCCCGTGAGCTGAGACCCGATGGTCTTTTTCACGCTCTTCACGTCGTACTACTACGACTGCTATTTTATTCTTAAAACAATAACGAGGAGAGTCCATGAAAGTCTGGGTGCAAAAACAGATCATCGAAACGCTGTTGATCAATCTTCAACCCTTTTTGGAGAAAAAAGACGCCAGTCACATTACATCACATATTTTGTTTGCCGCCGACAATGACCGGTGTACACTCAAAGCAACCGACTCTGAGATCGGACTGCAGATTATCAATGACCAGATCACGATCGATCTTCCCGGATCGTTTACGGTCAACGGCAAAAAGTTCCTCGACATTATCCGTATTCTCAAAGACGATGAAATTGTTTTGGAGTTGGTCGACAACACCCTGGTTATCAAACAAAAGCATTCCAAATTCAAGCTCCCAACTTTTGATACCGATGAATACCCCGGCTTTCCCGATACCGAAAACAAATCCAAAATCACACTTGATTCCCACAACCTCATCCGCAATCTCAAAAAAATCTCTCCGGCAATTGATACCAACAATCCCAAATACGAACTCAACGGTGCTTTGATCAGTATCGGTACCGAAGCGACCGATCTTGTCGGGACCGATACCCGTCGACTGGCAATTACCACTGTTTCGGGTGGGTCGGATGCTCTCCTCTCTCTGATCCTGCCCAAAAAAGCGATCATGGAGATCCAAAAACTTTTTCTCGATCAAATCGAACTCTTTTACGATGAGACCACTCTGTTGATTCAAAATGACACTATCCTGTTCTATACCCGGTTGATCAATGGAAAATTTCCTGATTATCAACGGATCGTCCCTGCATCCCTCAAACACCAGTTTGCGTTGCCCAAAAAAGAGATGATGGATTCGATTCGCATGATCACGACCATCTCCCAGGAGATCAAAATCACTTTCCTAAGTGATGCGGTCTTGTTTAATTCTCTGAGTGCAGACAATGTTGAAGCCAAAACAGAAATCGAGCTATCTACCGGACTGGAAGACAAATTCGAGATCTCACTCAACAGCAAATACATGCTTGATTTCCTGGCGCAGGTAGAGGGGGAGACTTTTGAGATCGGGCTCAATGAAAGCAGCCTTCCGTTTATGGTCAAGGAGAACAATTTCGTGACCATTATCATGCCCATCGTTGCCTGAGACAAGAAAAAATATGAGCGAAAAAAAACAGACCAAATTTATTTTTATTACTGGCGGAGTACTCAGTTCTCTGGGTAAGGGGATCACAGCTGCGAGTTTTGGAACGTTGCTCAAATCATCCGATTACCGTGTAGGAGTCCTCAAGCTTGACCCCTATATCAACGTCGATCCCGGCACCATGTCTCCGCTGGAACATGGAGAGGTGTTTGTCACCAAAGACGGTGCCGAGACCGATCTCGATCTGGGACACTACGAGCGGTTTCTCGATACCTCATTGACCCAGGCTAACAATTTCACCACCGGACAGATCTACAAAACCGTTATCGAAAAAGAACGCAAAGGGGAATACCTCGGCAAAACAATCCAGGTGGTTCCCCACATTGTCAATGAGATCAAAGAGCGGATTTATCTCGCGGGAAAAGGCCGGGAGATTCTCATTGTCGAGTTGGGCGGTACGGTCGGAGACATTGAAGGACTCCCTTTTCTTGAGACGATCCGCCAGATCAAACATGAGCTTGGGAGCAAAAATGTGATGAACATCCATGTTACACTGCTTCCTTATATCAAAGCAGCCGGCGAACTCAAAACCAAACCGACCCAGCACTCCGTCCAGGAGCTGCGTCGGATCGGGATTGCCCCGCACATGTTGGTGTTGCGTGCCGAAGTGCCGGTGAGCAAAGAGATTCGCCGCAAGATAGCTTTTAGTTGTGACGTGGATGAGAGCTCGGTGATTGTGGCCGAGGATGCGGCAACGATCTATCAGGTGCCGCTTAATTTTCTCAGGCAGGATGCTTTGGCACCCATCTGCAAACAGCTGGAACTTGAAACCTGCCAGCCCAAAATGGATGCCTGGAGTGATCTTGTACACAAGATCCTCAAACCTTCCGGAGAGGTCAAGATCGCGTTTGTCGGCAAATACCTCGATCTCAAAGAATCCTACAAATCCCTGACCGAAGCGTTGGTCCATGCCGGAGCACATACCGATCTCAAAGTGGCGATCAAATGGGTTGACAGTGAAAAGGTAGAAGAAGACGGCGGCGAAAAATACCTGAGTGACTGTGACGGCGTTCTGGTAGCGGGAGGATTTGGCAAGCGGGGTACCGAAGGGAAGATTCGTGCCATCGAGTACGCCCGTACCCACAATATTCCTTTCCTGGGAATCTGTCTGGGGATGCAGTTGGCAATGATTGAGTATGCACGCAATGTGCTGGGACTCGAGGCAGCCAACTCGGTCGAATTTGACGAAGGTACTCCCGATCCGATCGTCTATTTGATCGACGAATTCATCGACGCCAGCGGTTCCAAACAGGTACGTACCACCACTTCGCCCCTGGGGGGAACGATGCGCCTGGGTGAGTATCGCTGTGAGACCAAAGAGGGATCCAATCTCGCCAAAGCCTACGAAGCTTCGGTGATCTATGAGCGCCACCGTCATCGCTATGAGGCCAACCCCGCCTATCGACGCGATCTTGAAAAAGCTGGGATGATCATCAGCGGCGAGTCGGATGGTTTGATCGAAGCGGTTGAAGTGGAGGGGCATCCGTGGTTTCTTGGGGTTCAGTTTCACCCGGAGTTTACTTCTCATCTGCAAAGCCCCAACGAAACGATCCTCGCTTTTGTCCAGGCGGCCCATTCCCACGCGCAAGCGGAGTGATGTATTCGTATCCGTTGCTCGATCTTTCCGGAATAAATTCCCGTCTTGCGTCCCGGTTTGACGGGGCATTTCTCTCGTTGGCTGATCTTCCCCATCCCGATCAATTCAAAGATCTTTCTCGTGCGGCGGAGCGTATCGGGCGGGCCATCCGGGAGCACGAACCGATTGTCCTGGTCGGGGACTACGATGTCGATGGCGTGATCTCGACGGCGATCGTGCAACGGTTTTTTGCCGAGATCGGTGTCCCCCTGGAGGTGATCATCCCCAATCGCTTTACAGACGGCTACGGTCTCTCTCCTACGGTGCTCGATCGGATAGCCAAGGCCGCGGTGATCCTCACTGTTGACAACGGCATTGCTGCACATGAGGCAGCACGGATTTGTCAGGAGCGGGGAATTGATCTGATCATTACCGACCACCATATTCCTCCAGAATCCCTTCCCGAAGCATATGCCGTTGTTGACCAGAAGCAGCCTGAATGCCCTTTCCCCTATGACGAAGTGTGCGGAGCCCAGATCGCATGGTATCTGTGTGCGGCGCTCAATCGGCATCTGAATGCCGGAGTGGAGTTGAAGGTCTACCTCGATATGGTTGCTCTGGCGATTATCGCCGATATGATGCCCCTGCAACACATCAACCGTGTGATGGTGACAGCCGGTCTCCGGCAGATGGAGCGTTCGGTGTGGCCGTTTGTCCACGCCTGGCGCGAAGAATACAACAAAAAGCGTCTCCGGGCCGAAGATCTCTCTTTTGGACTGGCTCCGCTCATCAACAGCGCCGGACGGCTGGAGGATGCGAGTATAGCGCTTGATTTTATCACCGCCCCCAACATCTACGAAGCCCGTAGCGGCTATGTCCGTCTCAAAACCCTCAATGACAAGCGCAAACAGCTCGAACAGGAAGTGACCGATGCAGCTATCGCACAGGTCGATCCAGGGGCATCAGTGATTGTTGTCAGTGACGAAGGGTGGCACGAGGGGGTTGTGGGGATCGTTGCGGCGCGTCTGGCGCGTCGTTTTGAGCGCCCGGCGATCGTTTTGAGCAAAAAAGAGGGCATCTGCAAAGGGAGCGGCCGCAGCTGGCGGGAGTGCCATCTGTATGATCTGCTCTCCCGCGAAGCGGAGAGCCTGCTGGCCTTTGGCGGTCACAAAGCGGCCATTGGGATGAGCATCGATGCGGGCAATCTGACAGAGTTTACAGCCGGGCTTCAAAAACATGCTGCACACATGTGTCTCGAGGAGGAATCGCTCGATCCTGATATTCTGGGAGAGCTTCCTTTCGATCTCATTACCTCCGAGCTCCTGCGGTTGCTGGAGCGGTTCGAACCTTACGGCCAGGGCAATCCCCGCCCCAAATTCCTCACCCGCCGCGTCACCCTCGCAGCTCTGCAGGCGATGGGCGCGGAAAAAAACCACCTCCGCTTCACCTTCGAATCAGGCGGCCTCTACCTCCAGGGGGTCCAGTTCAAGACCACCGCCACCTACCCCATCGGCGCACGCTTTGATATTGTGTACACTTTGAATGAAAACCATTTTCGAGGCGAGACCACCATACAGCTGATGGTGGAGAAGATCACAAAAAATGACCAGTATTCCTAATTTTCTACCCTCTTACGCTATAATCCCGTAATTTTATAATGCAAGGCAGATACTGTGAGCGATAACATCATAGGCTATATCCAGAACGGCAACATCGTCGATACCCAGAGTGCGGGGGAGAACCCGGCCGGGGAGGCGATCCATTATGACAACTCCCCCGAGGCGCTGGAGCTCATTCGCCACTCGACGGCACACCTGATGGCGCAGGCGATCCGGGAACTCTATCCCAATACGCAGTTTTTCGTCGGTCCCGTGGTGGACGAGGGGTTCTACTACGACTTCCGTACCGATGCGAAGATCGGTGAGGAGGACCTCAAAACGATCGAAAAGAAGATGAAAGAGCTGGTTAAAAAAAAGCTCCCCATCGAAAAATACTCCCTCCCCAGAGAGGAGGCAAAAAAGAAATTTGCCGATGACGATCTCAAACAGCGGGTGATGGAGCGGATCGAAGATAATGAGGTCTCGATCTACGCTCAAGGTGAATTTGAGGATCTCTGCCGCGGCCCCCATGTGCCCACCACGGGGCTGCTGCACAATTTCAAACTCACCAGAGTAGCGGGCGCATATATCGGAGGAGATGCCGGAGAGGAGATGCTTACTCGCATATACGGGATTGCGTTCGCCGACAAAGAGTCGCTCAAAGACCATATGAAGATGCTTGAAGAGGCCAAAAAGCGCGATCATCGCAAGCTGGGTACGCAGCTGGGGCTCTTCACATTCAGTGATGAGGTGGGGGCGGGTCTGCCGATCTGGCTGCCTGCGGGCGCGCGGTTGCGCAATCGCCTCGAGGCGATCTTGCACACCGCGCACCGCAACCGAGGATATGAGCCGGTACGGGGTCCGGAGATCCTGAGAGCCGATATGTGGAAAACGAGCGGCCACTATGACAACTACGGTGAAAATATGTATATCACCTATATCGATGATCAGGAGTACGGCATCAAGCCGATGAACTGCATCGGACACATCCAAGTGTTCAAAAACGACGTACGCAGCTACCGTGATCTGCCATTGCGTTACTATGAGTACGGTGTGGTACACCGCCACGAAAAATCGGGTGTGCTTCATGGATTGCTAAGAGTAAGAGAGTTTACCCAGGATGATGCGCATATTTTCTGCACACCCGATCAGATCAAGGACGTGATCCTCGAAGTGGTTGAGTTCGTTGACAGCGTGATGAAGAAATTCGGCTTCGACTATACGATGGAGATAGCAACCAAGCCAGAGAAGGCCATCGGAGAGGATGCGGTCTGGGAGGTAGCGACACAAGGGCTTATCGATGCACTGGAGAGCAATGGGCTGCCCTACGGGATCGATGAAGGGGGCGGAGCGTTCTACGGCCCCAAGATCGATGTCAAGATCACCGATGCGCTGGGACGCAAATGGCAGTGCGGCACGGTGCAGGTGGACTTCAACCTGCCGGAGCGGTTCGATGTCGAGTACGTCGCTGAGGACAATACCCGCAAGCGTGCCGTGATGATCCACCGGGCGATTCTGGGGAGCTTTGAGCGGTTTATTGCGATCCTGACCGAGCATTATGCCGGGGAGTTTCCCTTCTTCCTGGCGCCGACGCAGGTGATCTTCGTCCCGATCGCCGAGGCGCATACGGATTATGCGTATGCGCTGAAGAAGCTGCTGAGGATCCGTGGGATCGATGCGGAGGTGTATGACAAAAACGAGAGCATGAACAAGCGCATTCGCACCGCCGAGAAACAAAAAGTCCCCTATGTGGTCATCGTCGGAGATGAAGAGGTCAAAAACCGCACCGTTGCCCTCCGGGATCGCCGCCGCAAAGAGCAGTATAACCTGAGTCAAGACGATTTTATGCTACAATTGAGCGAACAATTAAATGAAGGAACCATTTGAGTCGACACCACAATAACAACCGGGGTAGAAGAAAGCCGGACGAAACCGTCCTGAACGACCGCATTCGCGATCGAGAATTACGCGTCATTGGAGACGATGGAGAGCAGTTTGGGATCATCAGTCGTGATGAAGCGCTCAAAATCGCCGAAGAGCGGGGGCTTGATCTGGTCCTGATGTCACCGGATGCTAAGCCGCCCGTAGCCAAGATCATGGATTATGGCAAGCACAAATATCAGCTTGAGAAGAAGAAAAAAGAGGCACGAAAGAACCAGAAGAAGATCGAGGTCAAAGAGGTGAAGTTCTCTGTCAAGATTGCCGAGAACGATATCGCCTACAAGGTCAAGCACGCTATAGAGTTTCTCGAAAAGGGCAAACACGTCAAACTCCGTGTCTTTTTGCGCGGCCGCGAGATGGCCAATCCCGAATGGGGCGTGGAGGTCCTCAAGCGTGTCTGGCCGATGATCGAGCCGTACGGCAATCTCGAAAAAGATGCCCACCAAGAGGGTCGCTACATCAATATGTACGTCACTCCCAAAAAAGACGCAGCCAAAAAGAACTGACCACCCACCCTCCCCCTACCCGGGTCGGTTCTCCCGCCCCGGGCTTAAACGATACTATTAGATCACATTACCCACTCGGCTGCAAGCCAAACTCCGCTACACTTTCCCATGAAAAGTATTTTTAGTCTTATGGCGGTGATCATGATGGCACATTCCGGCAGTGTTGAAAAACCTTTCCG